>CALVIV010000006.1 GCA_944331935.1 uncultured Bacilli bacterium
CTCGGATATACAACAATCAAAAAATGAGGAAACCTATATATAATAAGGGATTCCTCATTTTTACTGTCAAAGTCAAGTTAAGAAAATTTAAAGTAGGCAAAATTATAAAAATAAGATATAATTAAAACTGAGGTGATAGAAATGAAAGTAAAAGTAAATAAAGATGCTTGCATTGGATGTGGAGCATGTGCATCTATTTGTCCTGATGTTTTTGAACTTAATGATGAAGGACTAAGTGAAGTTAAAGTAGAAGAAGAAAATAAAGAAAAGGAAGAATTTGTAAGTGTTAAAGAAGAACTTCAAGATGAAGTAAGAGATGCAGCAGACTCTTGTCCTACTGGTGCAATTGAGGTTAATGAAGGCGAAGAGGAAGAAGAAAAAGCTGCTTAATCTTGATAAAATAATAAATGTAAAAGAAGCTTTATTTATGGGCTTCTTTTTGTATACTTTTAAATAATATATAGACTTAAGTTGCTTATTCCAGAAGTAATAATGCAATTAATTACGATTTTGGTGTAAACACCAAAATCGTTAAAAGCATAAAATATAAAAGAGTGAAAGTGCTATTATTTTTTTAGATTTTTGTATACTTCTAAACAAATGTATGCTACACTATATGTATAAATGTTATAGAAAAGCTACTGATATAACTTTTCTATATATAGGTAATTATATTAGTCAAAGATAGGAGGTTTGTGTATGACTAAAGATTTAGAAAAATATGAAGAAATGACTTTTGAAGAAATTAAGCATATTGATGATAATGGTAATGAATTTTGGAGTGCTAGAGAATTACAACAAATACTTGGATACAAAGAATGGAGATATTTTTCTGCTGTTATAGAAAAGGCTCAAGTCGCTTGTTCTCAAAGCAATAATTCAATTAATTCCAATTTTGGTGTTTACACCAAAATCGTAAAAGCAGGTGCTACAACAAAAACTATAATTGATTACAATCTATCAAGATATGCTTGCTATTTAATAGTTCAAAATGCTAATCCAAAATATAAGAATGTTGCATTAGGACAAACTTATTTTGCAGTACAAACTAGAAAAATGGAACTAACTGAAGAAGAATATGAAAAGTTAAGTGAAGATGAAAAACGTTTATATAGAAGAAAACAAACTAAAGATGGTAATAAAGTTTTATATAGAATTGCTAAAGAAAAAGGTGTAAAGAACTTTGATAAGTTTACTAATGCTGGATATAAAGGCTTATATAATGGTGAAACTGCAAATGATATTGCTAAGAGAAAAGGCTTAAGATATAGAGAAGATATATTGGATAATATGGGAAGTGTTGAATTAGGTGCTAATGTATTTAGAATAACTCAAACGGAAGCTTTACTTGAAAAGCAAGAAAAACCTAATGAAAATATGGCAACAGATACACATTATAAAGTCGGCAAAGCGATTAGAGAGACTATTAAAAAATTAGGGGGTACTATGCCAGAAGATTTACCTACTCCTAAGAAATCTATAAAGGAACTTGAAAAAGAACGACAAAATAGACTTGAAGCATAAAAACTGGTAATCAATTAAATTACGATTTTGGTGTAAACACCAAAATCGTTAAAAGTATAAAATTAAAAAGAGCGAATGTGCTCTTATTTTTTTTCTAAACTATAGACTATAGCGACTTCTTTAGGGGTTAGTTTTCTATATTCTCCACTCTTTAGGCCTTTTAAATCAAAGATAAATTCTCGCTCTCTTCTTAATTTTAAGACTTTAAAACCTACTGCTTCAAACATCTTCTTAACTTCATGATTACGTCCTTCATGAATAGTAACTGTAAGCATAGAAGTATTAGTCTTATAATCTGTTTTTCTTAATTTAACTTTAGCTCTCTCATAACTTATACCATCTACTGTAACACCGTTTTTTATAGTATTAATGGCATCTCCTTTAATAATACCTTTAACTTTAACAATATATACTTTCTCAACTTTATCATTTGGATGCATTAAGATATTGGCGAACTCTCCATCATTAGTAAGTAGTAATACTCCTGTTGTATCATAATCAAGTCTACCTACAGGATAAATTCTTTCATGACAAGGAATTAAATCAACTACAGTCTTTCTTTCCTTATCATCAGTAACACTTGTTATTATTCCTCTTGGTTTATTAAGTAGATAATAAACTTTTTTCTCTTTTTCAATTTGTTTACCATCTACTTTAATTATATCTTTATTAGTTACTTTAGTACCAAGTTCAGTTACTTTTACACCATTAACAGTTACTCTACCCTCTTTAATTAGCTCTTCAGCTTTACGCCTTGAGGCAATTCCTGCATTTGCTATTACTTTTTGTAATCTTTCCATTATTAATCACTACCTTTTCTATAGTTTCTTAACTTTTTGTCTATTTAATTTTCTATCTAAAAACTTTACTATACCATCTTCATTGTTAGACTCTGTAACTTCTTTTGACTTGTCTTTAATCTCTTCTAAAGCATTTCCCATCGCTACACCTAAGCCAACTTCGGCTATTACTTCTAAGTCATTTAATCCATCACCAAAGAAAATCATCTCATCTAAACTTATATTTTCTATTTTACCTAGTTCTTTTAAAGTATTCGCTTTATTTACTCCTTTAGGATTTATTACAAGCCACTTATTAATGCTATCAGAGTCTTGCATTATGAAGCAATTAACATTATCGTATTTAGTGCTTATTAACTCATAATAATCTTTTACCTTGTCTATATCTTTTAAGAATGCATTCATTCTAGCCACTGGTTCATCTATTTCCTCAATACTACTAATATCTCTGATAAAATCAAGATTGCTATTTTTCTTATTAATATATATGTAATACATATTATCTGTCACATAATCTATTTGTTCACAAAAACTCTCTATTTCTTCTGTAATAGCTTTAGCAGTGTCTTTATCTATATTTCCTTGATAAATCATTTCATTGCTATCTACATTATAAATAGATACACCATTATTTATAATAAGATAATTAAAGATATCTAAAGGTATTACATCTTTTGCACTCTTTAATGTTCTTGCTGTTACACCAACGATTAAATAACCTAAGTCTTTATATAATTTTAAAATATTTTTTGTGTTTTCTGATATAGTTTTATCATCTCTTAAAAGAGTACCATCAAAGTCCATGGCAATTAATTTGTAATTCATTTAAATTCCCCCTATTAAAGAAAAAGAAGATATTATTCTACTTCTACTAAAGATAGCTTATTATCTTCATGAACAAAAGTAAGAGTTGCTTTAGTAGGATAATCCATATCTTCTTTATATTTTATAGAAACCTCTACTTGATAAGCATTATCATCAGTAAAATCTGTTCCTATAGTATATTCTATATTTTCTATATTTTCAACTGTTACATCAGTAACTTCTGGTAATTTTTGATTTCTATTACCATAAATATCATTTTCTACATACTTATAAACTGTATCTTCGCTCTTTTCTAAGAAGTTCGTTTTAGCATTAGTATGAACAAAATCAATACCACCAACATCTGTATTAGCAAGTTTATCATCTAAGGTATAAAAGTCCATTATAAACATTTTACTTATTTGTTTAAGATAGGCTTCTTCATCAACATTTTTCTTACTTAAAATGTCTTTTAATTCTTGAAATGCCTCTTTATATCTAGCATTTCTTGTAGATTTAAGGGTATAACCATAATCTTTTATTTCATTTTCAACTGTCGCCGTTTTAACAGCTTTAGGTTTTATGCTTTCATAGGCAAGGAAGCCTAGTCCTGCTACTATTAAAAGAATTGCTATTACTAGTATTACTTTTACTTTTTTCTTTAATTTCATAGTTTTTCTCCCCTCTAATTCTCTTCAGATACGGCTTTACTTGCCTCTTCTTCACTATTAGGATTAAATAAGTCAAAGACAATTGCTTTATTAGAAACATCTAATAGTTTTTCAGCATATTCATTATTCTCTTTTATGTAGTTTTCATCGATTATTTCGTCTTTAAGTAGCTTATACTCACCTTTTTGACTGTTATAATACATCTTGTCTGTTACCCAGTTACCATTAGGAAATACTACAATATTGTTTTCTTTGGTTTCAAAAATATCATGTCCTAAAGCATATTTGTTATAGAAGCCTAACATATTACCAATTGTAGGCATTACATCATACATACCCATTGTATAATCATATTGACCTTTAACTGCACCATCCTTTGTCCAGATTATAAGTGGCACTTTACGGTCTAATTCATAATCGAAACTATCATACTCTACATATGTAGGGTCATCTTTATCTTTAATATCATCAGTGGCCGGGTCATAATTATACATTAAGTTAAATTCACTTCTAGGAAGTCTTGCATCATGGTCTCCAAATATGATTACAACAGTATTATCTAAAAGACCTGCTTCATCCATTTCACTAAAGAACTCTCCTAAAGCAGCATCAGCATAATGAACTGATTTAAAGTAGTTACCTAGTTTAGTGCCCTCTAAGTATGGAGCTTCTACTTCTTCTGTTGTACCATCTTCATTAGTTATAGTTGTTTTCATGGTAACAGGGAATTCTCCATATTTATCAGTATCAGAGAATGGAGTATGGTTTGTAAGGGTAATGATATAACCATAATATTTATCATGTTCTTTACTTATTTTCTTTAACTTTTCTACTGATTGGGCAAAGAATGATTTATCAGATAACCCTAGTCCAATAATATTATCTTTATCAACATCATATGTTTCTTTACTATAGAACTTATCATATCCTAAAGACTCATGCATAGCTCTTCTATTCCAGAAGTCAGCGTTATTAGCATGCATACTGAAAGTATAGTAGCCTTTTTCTTTAAGTAAAGATGGTGTTGAGATATAAGTTCTATCAAAGTAACTTACGAAAGCGGTACCATTTTGGGTTGGCATTAGACTTGTATTATAAGTTAATTCAGTATCACTACTTGTTCCTACACTAACCTGAGAATAGAAATTATCAAAGTACATTCCTTCTTTAATCAATCTATTTAAATTAGGAGTTACTTCTTCGCCATTAAAAGTTCTATTAATAGCGATTCCTTGCATTGATTCAGCATGGATTACAATAACATTACGTCCTTCAAGAACATTAGTATATTCATTTGTATAATCTTGTTCATTAGGTCTATCTTTGTAATACTCAGTAAATTCTTTCTTAGCATCGTCATAACCAAACATGGCAGATATTTGTGGTCTTATACTGGCGACAATATCATTTCCTTGATATAAGTAAATACCAAATCTCATAACTATATATTCTCTATTCCATTGTTTAACAAATCTACTTATTTCTAGACTTGATAGAGAAACTATAAATAAGACAAGTATAATTGCACCTGTTATAATAGTATTTTTAAACTTCTTAAGTCTTTTTTCTTTAGTATAGATTTTATATTTATCTTTTTTAGCAAGACGATGATAGTAATAGATGAAGAAAATAAGAGGAAATATATAGACTAAGTCTTTTATCTGTAAGACATTTTCTACAACTGCATCCCCTACTTCACCAATATATTGGGTAAGAGATAACATAGATACACTTGCAAATGATGTATAGAATGTATAATAAGCAGAGTTAATTGTACAAATTGCTGTAAAGATAATGGCCCATACTAGTAGATAAACATATCTTTTCTTTCCTTTAAAAAGGTACGAAAAAGAACCAATAATAGTAACAACTGCTATATCTGCGACAATAGGTTTAAAAGATAGATAGTTCTCCATTGTCGGCATCGTAAATATTCTTAGTAATGTAGAATTTAGAACACACACTAAAACATAGACAAGAAAAAGTCTATTATCTTTAAAATAATTACTTATCATCTTTTCTTCTTTTATTCTTTTTAAATTTTTAATAATTTTATCTTTGAATTTAGTTAATTTTTTCTTCATAATAACCTCACTTCCTAGACATTATATCATTTTACTTTGTATTTTTCAATTTACTATGTCTAATATAACAAAAATGATAGATTGCTTTGTAAAGTATTAGTATTATAAAGATAATCTGGCTAAATAAAACTATTATAAACATATTATCATGTTGATAGATATTAGCAGTATTTGTTAAAGAAGTATTATTAGTAATCGCTAGTGATATAAAATTAGTAAATAAGTATAGATGGATAAGGGTAAGTACATAAGTAATAATTTTATTTAGTTTAGTTAGATTATTTTTTAAGATAGTATATATTAGTATAACTAAAGAGATTATCGCTGTTAAAATATAAAAGACAATATTAGGAAAATAGAAACATCTCATAATAGTTTTAACAATTTCACTTAGAACTGTTATTATATCTTCTGAAAAATAAAAGGCTAGTAAGGAAAAGAAAAAGATTATGAGTGCAGTTATAGCATATTTAACTTTCTTATTTTGTCTTTTTTCATTGTATATTAAAAATATAAGAATAAGAAGGAATATTAAAAGTATTTCAATCGTTAAAAAAGATTGAAAGGGAAGAGTTATAAATGTTATTAATTTCTCTATTATACTTAAGTCCATAAACATTTCTCCTTTTTATTCTTATATTTCTTCAAAGATATAGATTGTTTGATTATAATCATCATTATGAGTACATGTAATTAATGTTAAGGTTTTAACATTAGGATTACGATAGATTGCCACTGTTCCTGTCTTAGCTTGATTATAGATATTAGTCAAGCGATAATTATAGGTAACAGCATTATAACTAACACTAGCTTCATCACCTATTTGTAATTTATATAGTTTATCAAAGAATGATATATAGGCATTACCTGAGTGAGCCATAAGGATAAAGTTACCTAGGGGAACATCAGGATAATTAGCTTCATTAGCGACTGTTATATTATACTCAATATTATTATAGCGAGATTCTTTAGAAACAAAACCTCTTCTAAGTTTTATTTTAGGAATTGATAATTCTCCAATATATGAGTAATTAGCTTTTTTATCATTTGCTTCTGCTTGCTCAGTATTTTCAGAAGTTACTTCTAAGTTTTCAGTATTTACATTGTTAATAGTTGTGTTATTAGTTTCATTAATATTTAATTGAAATATTGCAAGTCTCATTTCTTCAAAGACTTCTTCTTTTAATTTCCTTAAAGGTGTACTTATAAATACTAGTATTCCTACGATAAGGAAGAAAAAGCCAACTTTAAAGAGTTGGCTTTTTAAGTTTTTACTTTTTCTTTGCATTGTTCGGTCTTTTAGCCACAACTATTAAGACAATACCTGCTATTATGATTAATGCTCCTATTCCATATATTAAGTATGATGTACTATTTGTATTTGGAACTGGAATTGTTGGTGCTTCTAAATCTATTGTTGTTGGAGCGGTTGGTCTTTCAATAAGTCCAAGTAAAGCTCTTTGTAATTGTACTCCAGAATGATCAGTTGGATTAGGATTATAAACATAAGCATCATAAAAGTTTGAAAAATATCCTATAACTGTAATATTTGCTTTAAAGTTCTCTGATTCAACCTCATTAAATGGAACTCTTAATTTAAAGCCTTGATTGGCACTAATATTGTTAGCACTAATTGGATTATTATTTTCATCAAGTATTTCTATATTTTCAACAGAACTATTAATTTGAATTGAATAACTTTCAAAGCTTGTATTTGAACTAGTAGGTGTAATTAAACTAGTTTCTAGATAATTATTATCTATTGTATAAGTAATATTAGATGTGTCTATAGTAATTTCTTGTGTACCTAAGTTGTCATTATAACTATTTTGGTTATTAACTGCTCCTTCTACTAAACTAACTACATATTTTCCATATGTGTTATCAGCGGCAATTGTATCTTTGTCAGCTGCTGATATATTATTATAGAAAGTATAATCACCATAACCATTATATTTACCATCTTCACTTGTTGTAGCAGTTCCTAAATCATAAGAAGTGTAGTTATAGTTATCGTCAAAACCATTTGCTCTATCTAGGTACCACCATACAGCAAGTTGAGTTATATAGTAATCTATTGCCCCATTCCCTGTAATATTATCATTTTGTAATATATAAATTAAACCATTATAAGTTGCTGTACGACCAGTTTCGCCTAAACTAAAACTTGATTTAACTGAATTTCCTTTTTCATATAAATGAGCAAGACTTGGATTTTCTGTAGTAGCTCCCATCATTCCTAAACGATGATCCATACAGTAAATATAACTTAATCTTTCATTACCACTAGTTCCATAAAACTCTTCTGGTAATGAGATATCACTAATCAAATGTTGACTTTCTGTTGTCATTCCAGAATAAAAGCTATCTGGAAGTTGTTCTAAAAAGCCAGCACCATAACTTTCTTTAGGATTAATAAATATTCCTATTATTAGTAACACTGCTATTAAACAACAAGAAACAATTCCGATTTTCTTTACATCGTTCATTGCTTTGTCCATTTTATCTTGGCTTCTTTTTTCTTTACTTCTTTTAATTTGTCTTTTTGAACTCATTTTAGAACTCATATAATCACCTTACCTTAATTAGAGTATAGCAAAAGGAAAGTTTTTTTTCAAGAGATTTCAAATATTCCGTCAAGATTAAATTTTGGATTGTCAATATTTGTATATAAACTAGCAAGTAGATCTCCTTCTTTTATCTCGTCACCTATATCTTTTTTTATAACAACTCCTGCATTATAATCAATATCATCATCTTTGCTCTTACGTCCTGCTCCTAAACTTTCACTTAATTTAGCGATTGATAGAGCATTTATATTTTTTAATGTTCCACTCTTATTAGCTTTTATATTATATACTTTAGCATCTATTTCTAGATCATCTATATTACCATGTTGATATTTAACAAATTCTAAAAATTTATTTAAGGCTTTACCATTCTCTAAAGATTCTAAAACCTCTTTTCTAGCATCACTTTCATTTATTCCTTTTCCCATAGATACCATTTTACTTGCAAGTTCAACTGATAAATCTAAAAGTTCTCCTTTTACGTTACCTTTTAATACTTCTAATGCTTCTAATACTTCTAATTTATTACCTATATTATGCCCTAAAGGTCTATCCATATTAGATATAACTGTTCTAACTTCTTCTTGATAATATGTACCTATTTTAATTAATAAACTAGATAATCTTTCAGCTTCTTCTTTTGTTTTAATTAAAGCTCCACATCCTACTTTAATATCTATTACAATTTTATCAGCACCACCTGCTATTTTTTTACTCATAATACTACTAGCGATTAAAGGTATAGAATTAGTAGTTGCAGTTACATCACGAAGGGCATATACTTTTTTATCTAAAGGGGCAAGATCTTTAGTTTGACTAGTTATAACAATTCCTATATCTTGGGCTTGTTTTTTTATCTCTTCTTCTGTTAAGGAAACTCTAAAACCAGGAATAGATTCTAATTTATCTATAGTACCTCCTGTATAACCTAAGCCTCTCCCACTCATCTTTATTACTGGAACATTAAGGCTTGCAACAAGGGGTGCGACTATTAATGTAGTTTTATCTCCTACTCCTCCTGTCGAGTGTTTATCTACTTTAATTTTATCTATAAAACTTAAATCTAGGATATCACCGCTTTTAATAAAAATATCGGTAAGAGCAAAGACTTCGCTGTCACTCATATCGTTTATACATATTGCCATCAAAAATGCACTCATTTGATAATCTTTTACTTCATCATTTAGATATCCCATAAATATTGTTTCTAATTCTTCTTTAGTTAATTCATATTTGTTTGCTTTCTTACTAATTATATCTAATATCATTATTATCACCTAATTTAATAATAGTTAAAAAAAATTATAATTACAAGAGACTTCACAATATTTTACATTTTCTACGTAACTATTCAGACTATGAAAAAAATAAAGTGTAAAAAGTAGTGTCAACGATGCTGCTTTTTTCAGTTATATATGAGAAAATAATAATAGTTAAGGATAGTGGTATAAATGATGAAAGTTACAAATGACTTCTATAGACAATTTGAAGAACTAAACAATAAGTTAGATTCACTATTAAAAGAAAATAAAGATTTAAGAAGGGAGTTTAAACAAGAAAAAGAAGACTTGAAAGCTACTATCAAAGAAAAAGATGAACTTATAGAAAAATTATTAAATGAAATAGATAGATTAAAAAATCAAATAAATAAAGATAGTAGTAATTCCAGTAAACCGCCCTCAACTGATACAAGGAAGAAAGAAAAAAGTGGAGCCAATTTATATAATTCTAGAAAAAAGACAGATAAGAAAATAGGAGGACAAAAAGGTCATAAAGGACATAGTCTTACTAAAGATAAAGTTGAAAAGATGATAAAAGATAACCTTGTAGAAACTAGAACTATTTATCATGAAAGTAACAATAGGAATGGCAAAGATGTCACTAAATATAGAATAGGTTTAGAAGTAAGTGTTTATGTAGAAAAACATATCTTTAAACATAATCCAAAAACAGATGAGAAAATACCAAAAGATTTTTATACAGATGTAACTTATGATAATAGTATAAAAGCTTTAACAATTGAACTTGGAACATATAACGTAGTGGCATTAGATAGATTAAGTGATTTATTTAGTGTTCTTTCTAGAGGAGTAATAGATATATCTAATGGTACATTAGTTAACTTTCTAAAAGAGTTTAGCCTAAAGTCAAAACCAACTTTAGACAATTTAGAAAATGATTTATTAAATAAAGCTTTAATGAATACAGACGAAACAACTAACGATAATAAATGGTATATAAGGAATTATAGTAATAGTGAAACAGTAATTTATAAACCTCATAAAAATAAGGGGCATAAACAGATAGAAGAACACGATATTTTAACAAGATATACTGGAGGTATTATACATGATCATGATACTGCAATGTATAAATATGGTTCTAACAACTATGAATGCAACGTCCATTTGGGAAGATATTTAGAAGAGATAATTCAAAATGTTTCTGAAGTTACTTGGGCGAAAGACTTAAAAGAATTAATATTTAAAGCATATCATGATAGAAAAGTTTTGATAAAAGAAGGCAGCAAAGCATTTTCTAGTAATTACACTAGTGAAATCAATGCAAAATATGATGAGATTATATCATTAGCCAAAAAAGAAAATCAGAATATTGAATCTATATTTTATAAAGAAAGAGCACTTAAACTTGCTAGAAGATGCGATAAATATAAAGATAATCATTTGGCTTTTATATATAATTTTAGTGTTCCTTTCGATAATAATCCAAGTGAAAGAGATTTAAGGATTATTAAAATTAAAACTAAAATATCTGGAGGATTTAAAAATATAAATAGTGCTGAAGCATATTGTGATGCAATTAGTATTATAAAAACCTCTCTTAAAAGAAAGATTAATCCTTTTGAATCTATTAAAGCTATATTTAATAACGAAGTGTTATTTGCAAACTAAAAAGAGCAATTTTAAATAATTACTCTTTACTTTTGTGTGTTATAGTCTGAATAGTTACTTTTCTATAATAGAAAAAGAGATTAGTTAGCTAACCTCTTACTTATAAGCTCAAGAGCCTTTTTAGGATCTTCTAATATCAATTGATGAAGAGATTCTATTTCTCTTAATCCTTTAATGAAGTCTATTTCTTCTTTAGCCATACTAGTAACTTTCTTATTTTTACCTTTAGGCTTAACAGGATTATCATATCCTAATAGATAGTCTACATCAACATCTAATACCTTTCCTAATTTAGTTAATGTGTCTAAAGTTGGGACTCTTGTGCCATTTTCGTAGCAACAAATACTTACTTTCGTAACATTTACAAGCTCGCCCAACTCTCGTTGCGTTAATCCGTTTGAGATACGCAACTCTTTTAAACGTTTACTTAAAAGCATATTTGTCTCTCCTTAATTAATTGTTTACTAAACTATAAATCTTTTTAATAGCAAAAGTCAACTAAAAATTTAAAATTATTGAAAAATAAGTCTAAAAATAGCTAATTATCAGTATTTTTGACATCATTTTTCTTCTTATTTGACAGAAAAGTAACTTTATCTGCAACTACTTCTAGAAAGTATCTTGAGCCTTCTTCTGTCTTAATAATATTACTTTGAAGACGTCCTCTAATACCGACAATGTCTCCAACTTTACAATACTCTTTAGTAAGTTTAGCTTTCTCTTCCCAAAGAGTACAATTAATAAAGTCTGTTTCATAAACACCATCCATATTCTTAAAAGAACGTGGTACTGCTAAAGAAAGAGTACCTACTTTCTTACCAGATTCTGTTTCTTTAATATCGATATCTTTAGTTAGACGGCCTACTAAAATTAAGCTATTTAACATGCAATTCCTCCTTTCGAAAGATACGGTAACATAGTTTTAAAATCTATGCAAAAAGAGAAAATTGCAAATTCGAGCCAAATTTTACCTGAATTTTGCAAATTCATAGGGCGAATTTTAAAAATTGACCCTCATTTTGGGGGTCAATTTGCAAAATTACAAGTTTTTTTTCAAAAGTTGATTTAG
Source organism: uncultured Bacilli bacterium (assembly GCA_944331935.1). Lineage (GTDB taxonomy): Bacteria > Bacillota_I > Bacilli_A > RF39 > UBA660 > Onthousia. The sequence goes on from CALVIV010000006.1 coordinate 12,435, forward strand.
TTCTACAGCATACTCCATAGGTAGTTCTTTTCTAAACTCTTCTAGAAAGCCTAAAACGATTAATTCTTCACAAGTTTCTTTAGGTATTCCTTTACTTTCTAAATAGAAAATATTAGCATCATTTATCTTAGAAACAGTCGCTTCATGTTCTATAGTACTAGTGTTATTAGAGACTATATTTGTAGGTATAGTATCACTAATACTATCTTTATCAAGTATTAAAGTGTCGCATTTTATCATGGAATATGAGTTAGTGGCATCTTCTTTAATCTTAACATCTCCACGATATGTGGCATTACCTCCACCTCTTGCAATACTTTTAGAGATTATCTTACTGTTAGTATTTTTACCTAAATGAATCATTCTGGCTCCTGTATCTTGGATTTGATTATTACTAGCGACAGCGATACTAATACAAGTACCAGTAGAATTATCTCCTTTTAAGATGCAACAAGGATATTTCATAGTTAAAGCACTACCGATATTACCATCAATCCACTCCATAGTACCATTTTCTTCGACTAAGGCTCTTTTAGTAACTAGGTTATAGACATTAGGAGCCCAGTTTTGAATAGTAGTATAACGGCATTTACTGTTCTTTCCGACATAGATTTCAACAACAGCAGCATGTAAAGATGAAGTAGCATAAGTAGGAGCGGTACATCCTTCAATATAATGAAGTTCACTGTCATCATCGACAATAATTAAAGTTCTTTCAAACTGGCCCATTCCTTTACTATTAATTCTAAAGTAGCTTTGAAGTGGTCTATCTAATTTAGTATGAGGTGGTATATAGATAAAACTTCCTCCTGAAAATACAGAACCATTTAAGGCTGCGTATAAATTATCTGTGTTTTTAACTATCTTGCCAAAGTATTTTTTAACAAGGTCAGGATGCTCTTTAATGGCATTATCAATTGATGTAAAGATTACTTTTTTGTCAGTAAGTTCTTTAAGCATATTATGATAGATTACTTCACTTTCATATTGAACACCCATACCAGCCATATATTGTTCACTTTCAAGGACACCTAGTTTATCTAATTCACTTTTAATTGGCTTCATTACTTTAGACCAGTCATCAGTTAATTCATCAGTTGCACTCTTATAGTAAATAATATCATCAAAGTTAAGTTTAAACTTAGGTCCAAATGGTAAGTCTTTATTCATTTTTTCAAAGTATTCATATGACTTTAATCGATAATTCTTGACCCAATCTGCTTCTTTTTTATGTTCTGATATTTTTAAAATATTCTCTTTAGTTAGTCCCTTAATCTCCACTATTTTCCTCCTTTAGAATCTTATTAATTGTATCGACAGGAAGAAGGGCACAGTGTTTTCTATTAGGTTGCATATAGATAGTATCATAGGCCATAAGTTCACCTAATTTTTCTTCATCATAATCTTTTTCATCGATTAGATGTTCATAGTTTTCTATTAAATCTTTAACTTCATCAACACTCTTACCTATTATTTTTCTTAAGAAAATAGAGGTAGCAGAAGTTGAGATTGCACATGCTTCACCATCAAAGTTAGCATCTACTACCTTACCATCTTCTATTTTTAGTTCTATATCGATATTATCAATACAAGATTCATTATTAGTATTCGCTTTTTTATAACCACTTTCATTTTTTAGTCCTTTATGATAAGGATTATTATAATTATCTAGTATTATTTCTCTTTTTAATTCTGCATCCATAAATACCTCCTACAATATTACTTTAAATAAATCATCAGACTTTTCTAAGACTTCTACTAACTTATCTATTTCTTCTTTAGTATTATAAAAATATAAACTGATACGACAAGTATTTTTAATATTTATTTCATCTTTTAAGATTTTGGCACAATGATTACCTGCTCTTACACAGATATTATAATGGTCTAGGTAAATGGCTGTATCTTGACTAAATATTCCTTCTAGATTAAATGCTAGGACACCACTATCAGTACTTTTGTTATATAAAATTACTTTAGTATTACTTTCTAGTTTAGAGACAAGATATCTCTTTAGTTCTTTTTCGTATTCATAGATTTTATCCATACCAATTGTTTGTAAATAATCAATGGCAGAGCCTAATCCTATTACTTCAGCGATAGGAGGAGTTCCAGCTTCAAATCTTGTTGGAATGCTCTTATACTCTACTTCTCCTGTTACTTCAAAATATTGATTCATGCCTCCCCCATATTCTATAGGTCTCATCTTTTCTAAATATTCTTCTTTAGCATAAAGTACCCCTACTCCAGTTGGTCCTAACATTTTGTGAGCTGAAAATGTTAAAAAGTCAATATCGTCTTTAATAACATCTGTTTTCATATGAGGAACACTTTGGGCACCATCTACTACTAATATTATATTGTTTTTATGAGCGATTTTACTTATCTCATGAATATTTCTTACATCTCCTACAACGTTAGTAATATGAGCGATAGAGATTACTTTAGTTTTATCTGTTATAGTATCAGTTAAAGCTTCTAGAGTTAATTCATGATTATCATTTAAAGGTATGTAACTTATCTTTATCTTTTTATCTTTAGATAACTCTAACCAAGGTAAGACGTTTGAGGCATGTTCACTTTTTGTAAGTAAAACTTCATCCCCTTCATTTAAATAGTCTTTCATAAAGCCAAAGACTATCTTATTAAGAGAATCTGTATCACCTGCTGTAAAAACTATTTCTTTACTACTCTTAGCATTTATAAAGTCTTTTACTTTATCTCTAACTTTCTCATATTCTTCACTTGCTCTTAAAGATATTTTATAATCTCCTCTATGAATATTCGCTCCATAATTATAGTAATAATCATTCATCGCTTCAACTACACATTTAGGTTTTAGAGTAGTCGCTCCATTATCAAAATATATTATATCATTATTTAAAATAGGAAAATCTTCTCTATACATGAATTTCACCTCCTAGTTTTAAATTGATTTTAGTGTAATTTGGCAACAATCTGTTGCCATCTTCATCAATTTAATATTATTCATTAAATATCATTATATTTATTATTCAACAGTTTCTACTTTCTTCCAAAAATATCTGGTATGCCACCAATAAATTCTATTTTTCCATCATTATATACAACAGCTTGACTATCTTTTATGGCATAGACTTTAAATTCATTATCTGCTAAGACTCTTTCAAAAAAGTCTTTAGTCCACTTTTTATGGTCTTCTCTCATGTAATGAGGAATTATATTGAAATCTACTAAGTTTAGTTCTTCATGAGCTTTAGCAAGTTCTTTATCTTTTGGATAACGTTCTTCCCAAAACTTCTCGCTTGTAATTTTCTTACCAAGAACAATTGAACCTGCAGATGTACCCATTATTACTTTTGTTTTACTTATATTCTTAATTATATCTATAGTATCAGTTTCTCTAAAAAGTTTTTCTAATAAATGTTGTCTGCCACCAACTATATAAATTAAATCTGCCATATTTAAACGCTTATTTATCTCTTCTTTGCTATAGGCTCTAAAGTTGACAAAATCTATAATTCCACCAATGTACTTTTCGATGTTAGATAGTTCTTTTATTAACCATCTTTTATCTTTTGTACCATCAAGTCCTACATAGGCTTCATTAATTATAGCAATGTTTATTTCTTTTAAGGGCTTCCCTACTAATTTTTCTACTTCGTTAGCAATTTCATTAGTAGTAAAACCTTGTGATGCTAAAACTAATTTCAATGTAATCACCTCATTACTTTATCTAAAATATTATCAAGTACACTCTCATAATCTTTAGGTAACTCTACCATCTTCATAAATCCATTTAAAAGAAGATTAAAAGATTCTTTCTTACTTATTCCTTTTGTTTCTAAATAGAATAATAACTTATTATCAAAGGGGCCTGTATAGGCAGAGTGATTGGCAACAGAATCAAATTCATCGATAAAGAGATTTGGTTCTATTAAACTCTTACCCTTATCTAAGTTAATTATTCTACTAGACTGATTACAAATAGAGCCTATCATCCCCTTTTTAATATAGCCATTAACACTAAACTTTAAATCTCCTTTACCATAACTAATACCATGACATATAACATTACTTATAGTCTCTTTATTTTGATGATAAACATTTACTTCATTAGTTATCTTTTTATCAGTAACAGTCATATTATAAAAATCTAGTTTAGCTTTGTTATAGATATTAATATTAACAGTAATACTTTCTTCTGTAATATTATAAATAGTTGTAGAACTTTTAATATTAAAATCAACTTTTATATTATTTCTTGTTACAAGATATAGTTTTACATTATCACTTTCAATATTAATAGTAGTATCTTTATCTAGTTCTAGTTTAAAAGTACCTTCTTTATTAAAACAAACTGTACTATCTAATAATATATTATTCATGATTTTCACTTGACTCCACTTCATTTACCCCAGTAAAACCTGTTTTTTCTATTTGTTTGGCAAGAGTAATATCTCCTGTTTTGATTATCTTACCATCTTTCATTTCATGAACAAAATCTGGTTTAATTAAATCTAGAACTCTACTATAATGAGTAATAATTAAGACACTGGTATCTTGATGTTCTTTTAAATATTCATTAATGTTTTTAGCAACTACTTTTAGACTGTCTACATCTAGTCCACTATCTAATTCATCTAAGATAATAAAACTAGGGGCTAAGACTTTTAGTCCTAAGACTTCATTTTTCTTTCTTTCACCACCAGATAAGCCTTTATTAATAGACCTATGCATAACATCTTTTGGTAGATTTAGGGAGTCTAATTCTTTTTTCATCTTAGTAATAAAGGTATATAGATTAGTATCACTACCTCTTTCTTTTAAAGCAGTTCTTAAAGCTTCACTATTACTTACACCATCAATAATAGATGGGTCTTGCATAAGTAAATATATTCCTAATCTTGCTATTTCATCAGTAGTTAAGTTATTTAGAACTTTATCATTATAAGTAATAGTACCAGCATTAATAACATAATCAGGATGGTGCATTATTACTTTAGATAAAGTACTCTTACCTACGCCATTAGGTCCCATAATAGCATGGATTTCTCCCTCATTTATGGTAAGAGAAAAGTCTTTTAAAATCTTTCTATCAGTATCTTTTATTAATACACTCAACTTATCTATTTTAAACATATTATCACCCTTTCTAATTGTATGATAAAATATATTATTAAATTGTCAATATTTATGTTAAAAGACATGCTTAGTATAACACATAATTGCTTATATTTAAAGGTTTTGGTAAAATAATAAATGAATGGATAGTGAGGCATATGAGTAAAAGAAAAATGAATAGTTTAATGTTAGGACAAGCGATGCTTTTTGGTATCATAATTATCTTTTTTGGTTTTATTATTGTTAGAGAAAAAGTCCCTAGTATAAAGTCTAAGACTGTAGAAGAAGATATTAATACTTATTATGAAGAAAACTATAAGCGTCTAGATGTATCTCGTGGAGACTTAAAATATAATAAAGATGATAATAGTTATAGTATTACTTATTATAATAAAGATTATGAAGAGTTAAATTTTGCTATTACTTCTATAAATAATAAGATAACTGATAATTATAAAGAGAATTATGTAAAAGGTAAAGAAGTGTTGAGGAATGCTAGTAAAGAGGTTTTAGATAAGTATAAAGAGATTTTTAAAAATACTAACTTTCAAAACATTAAGATAGAGTTTAAAGATTTAGATAAGTATAGTAAAGCGGAAGCGATAGATATCTTAGAAGGTAATATTTATAATACAGGATACTACTCTGTTAGTTATTATGTTAAAGTTGATAGTTTAGATGAATTATATCTTAACAATTTAATTAATAGTTTTAATAGTATTGCCTTAAGTAATGGCTTAAATACAAATAATTATAGTGTTACTTTTGATAATAATGGTATAATAAAGATAGTTGAAGGAGGAGATTTTAATGAATGATTGTTTATTTTGTAAAATAATTAAAGGAGATATTCCATCTTATAAAGTATATGAAGATGATAAAGTGTTAGCATTTTTAGATGTTAATCCTAATAGTGATGGTCATACTTTAGTAATACCTAAAGAGCATTATGAAAATTTATTTAGTACACCTAATGAAGTTATTACTTATATGATTGATACTATTAAGACAAAGATTTATCCTATCTTAAAAGAAAAACTTAATATTGATGGTTTAACTATTTGTCAAAATAATGATTATGGACAGGATGTTAAACACTATCATATTCATTTAATACCAAGATATAATAGTGATAGTTTTAAATGTACTTATGATAGTAGCGAAGTTAGTGATATTAAAGATGTATATGATAAATTTAAAACTGAGTAGAGAGTTTACTTTACTCATAGTTAAAAGTTTTACGGCTAGAGTCGCAAAACTTTTTATTTTTTACATTTTTGCGATTATATTCTATTTTAAGAAGAAACTAAAAATAAAGTCAATTATGATTAGAACTAGAAGAATAATAGAAATAAACTTAGGGATTTTTTCGATAAATTTATCTGTTAGAGGTTTTACTATATATAAGAATATGAGGCAAGCACTACCCCATACTAGGCTTACTTCTAAAGAGATGTATTTACCAAAGTTATATTTCATATCTGTGTAGTCCCAGAAGCTTTTATGAAAAATAAACTCTGTTAAATATCCTCCTATTAACTCTATAATTGTTAATATAACTGTTACACTAATAAATAAAAGAATTATTTTCTGCCATCTTTTTATCTTTAAATTATTAAATATTAATCTAGTTAAAAAAATCATGATAATTACTCCAAATCCATATATTGGCATCCAAGGCCCATAAAAAGGATTATTAGTTAAGGACCCTGTAGTTATTAAATGCATTATATTTTCATAAATAAAACCTAAGATAGAGAAAAAAAGAAAATTATTTAAATAATAATACATAAGTATCACACTCTTTTCTATATTATTATTAACAATTTTCCTTATATCATACAAAAAGAAACTCTAATAAAGAGCTTCTTAATTAATATGTCATACAAGAACCTAAGATAATAGCTAGTAAGATGTATAATACAATTATGATTACAAAACTATTTCTTGGTCTAGATGTACAGCAGCTTGTAGTTACTGTTTGATTATTTGAACAAGACATTTTTACACCTCCTTATTATATCTTAGATATAGGCACCTATAATTATAACTAGTAAGATAAATAATACTAAAATAATAGCACTGTTTGAATTACAATTACCCATAACTTAATCCTCCTTTTTTTCTAGTGTTCACATTATTTTATGGTAATTAATAAAAAAGTGTGATAAATTTACCTTATTTATTTGCAAGTTAGTTAAGTTAATGCTATGATATTTAATGAACTGATAAGGAGGAAATTAAATGAAAAAAATAGTTAAAGCGACTGCTTCTCTTCTTGCAATTTGTCTTTTAGTTACTGGTTGTGGAAATAAGGCTGAACTTAAAGATAACAATACAGTAGTTAAAACTGATGAAGGTAAGATTACAGCAGATGCTCTATATGAAGAATTAAGGGATAAATATGGTATTAGTGTTTTAGTTGATATGATAGATCATCAATTATTTGATGAGAAGTATAAAACTGATGATACTGAAAAAGAAACAATTAATTCTCAGATTGAACAGATGAAGAGTCAGTACAATAATGATGATGAGGCTTTTCAAGCTGCTATAAAGCAATATTTAGGTGTTGAAGATGAAGATGAGTTAAGAGATATGTTATCACTTGAATATAAGAGGAATTTAGCGATTGAAGACTATGTAAAGAATAGTGTTACTGATGATGAGATCCAAAAATACTATGATGATGAAGTTATCGGTGATATTAAAGTTAGACATATCTTAATTAAACCTGATACTAATGATGATATGTCTACTGAAGAAAAACAAGAAGCTGAAGATAAAGCTAAGAAGAAAGCAGAAGACTTAATTAAACAATTAGATGATGGAGCAGACTTTGAAGAACTTGCTAAAAAGTATTCTGATGATACTGGTAGTGCTAGTGATGGGGGCTTAATTGATTACTTCAATAAAGATGATAATATGGATGAAGCTTTCTTAAATGCCTCAATTGACCTTGAAAAAGGTAAATATACAGAAGAGCCTGTTAAGTCTAGTTTTGGTTATCATATAATTCTTAAAGTTGATCAGAAAAGTAAACCTAAATTAAAGAAAGTTAAAGATGATATTATAAAAACACTTGCTGATGATAAGCTTAATGATGATCCATCTTTAAGATATAATGCTTTGATTGCTATTAGAGAAGAAGCAGGTATTAAGTTTAATGATGATAGTCTAAAGAAAGATTATGATGATTTAATGCAACAACTATTAGATAGTGTTAATAATAGTTCAACTGCTAGTTAGAAATAGAAAATTTAATATTTAAGAGAAGTACTGTTTATGTTACTTCTCTTTTTTGACAAAATAAAGTTTTTGTAGTATAATATGCGACACAAGAAAAGAAAGGGATGATATTATGAGAAAAGATATAACTGAAGAAACTAAGCAAAGATTAATTCCTATTTATGAGCAGGTAGAAAAAGATTTTAAAGAATTTCCTGAGATTAAGACAACAGAAGATTTCTTTATATGGAGAGATATTATAAAAAATGGAATAGAGGAACAAGCCATTAAGCTTCAAAAACCATGTGATGATAAAACAAAAAAGAAATTACGTAATAAAATAGTTGAAGAAGCAATCGAAGGTAATGATTCTTTAGAACTTCTTTATGCATGGACTAAATGTACAAGAATGATAACAGGGGCAAAAGCTTTTGTTAGAATGGTAAATCATGAATATGGTATTGAAGGTAATGACCATATAATAAAAGCAACTACTATATTGCATAATTACCTTAAAGAAAATGGAAAAGCTAATACTAATGATTTATTTGATATTTTACAAATAAGAGAGCTTAGTCTATTAGTAAAGTATTCTTCTATGCAAAGAACTATAAATACACCTTATGAATTTGAAAGAGCGATTGTTAAAGAGGATGAAAGTGAAGCTTGGTCTGCTCCTTTATTCGTAACTATGCTTAAAGCTTATGGAATTGAAAAAGATGATTTGCTAGTAATAGGTAGAAAAGTTATAGAAGATAGTAAAAACTATATAATAGATACAAGAAACAAATATAAAGGGCATCAAAAATCTAAGAAGATAGCCTAATTAATAAAAGAGATAGCAATTAAAGTTATCTCTATTCTTTTGGCATCTTAAAACCTAAGCTATACATCTTTTGTTTTAATTTATACTCTAGTTCCTTACCAGAGTATTTTTTACTTAGTTTATTATAATACTTTTGATATTCTTTTTTTGCAATATCATTATTTTCTTCTATAACAGTAGAGTTTAATACTTCTTTTATTATTTCTTGGTGAAAACCATTATTGATTAAATCTAGCCCTAGTTTTTGTTTTAAGACTTTAGCACTTTTATTATGATTAGATTTTATTTTCTTAGAGATTAACTTCTCTATTTTTTCTTTTTCTAAGATGGTCGTAAACTCATCTAGGGCTTCATTATAATCAAGAGAAGTTACTCCTTTTTTAATTAATTCCTGTTCTATTTTTTTAGGACCTTTATTAGAAGTTATAATAGCATTATGAACATAACTCTTAGCATAGTTCTTATCATTAATATAACCTTGTTTTTCTAAAGTGTTGATAGCAAAGGATATACTTTCTTTACTATATTTTTTTTCAGTTAAGAGCTTTCTTATTTCTTCTTTAGTTTTTATAGTTCTTTTTAAAGTCTTTAGGGCCTCATAATAACTTTCATAGTTTTTATTATCTTTAATTATCTTATTAAGTTCATCTTCTTCTATAGTCTTAGTTATTAGTAACTCATACTTTAATATTATTTCTTCATAGAAGTCATAACTATTAAAATTATCTAAATATATTGTATATAATCCATTTGGTCTTTTCTTAAACTTTTCTACTTTCATATTTTTCTCCTTATTTAATTACTTTATTAAAATGATATAACTGTTTACATAAAGGCTTCTTTCTAGTACCATTATGTATTTCTACTTCTTCTAAATTAGTATAGATATTAGGTGTTTTTATTCCCATACTATTAAGTGTTTTTAAATCATATTCTTTAAAGGCTGCACATGGTAAAACTGTACCATCATATTTAATAACAAGTTTAGATAAACCTGCTGTGCACTTATGAGTATCTTCTTCTTGTAAATGGATACCTACTCTTAAATTTCCTTTAAATTCATTTTTACATTTTTCATAGATTTCAAGAAACTCTCTAAATTCTTTTTCTGTTAAAGATAGTAAATCTTCATTTGTTTTACCTCTTCCTTGGGGAACAAAATTAAGAATGCTTAACTCATCAAATTCTGCAACATTAAGCATTTCAATAATATCAACGAGTTCTTTGTAATTAATTTTTGTAGGAATGAAATGAGCATCGGTATTAAGTCCAGCACTTTTTGATTTTATCATTGATAATGTTACTAAATCAAATAGATCTTTAGTTCCCATAATTTTATCATATACATCTTTGTTCCAAGCTTCAAAGTCAAAAACAATTTTATCAAGTCCACTTTCTTTTAATAGTTTACAGTCAGATGATGATAGAGAATCAAAAGTTTTTTCATTATACCATAAGTAAATCTTCATTTGCTTTTCAATCAATATATCAAACTCTTCTTTAGACATACCTTCAGATAAATATGACTTATACTGTTTTCTTAGATTGAACTCTAACATTTCTTTATCTTCTTCTGTCATTTTAGTCCTTAATTTTATGCCACTAGTGAATAAGACTGTTTTAATATTATTTAGTTTACAATATCTAATCATTCTTAATAGTTCAGGATGTAATAGAGGTTCTCCTCCAGATATAGATATTTCTTTTATTCCGCCTATACTAATAAAATAATCTATTACTTCTTTAAACTTTTTATAATCTATCATTCTTTTTTTATTAATAGATGAACAAGATGAACAAAATAAACAATTATTAGGACAGGTTTCTATTATTTCAAAGCATAAATCATTTAACATTATTAATTCCCCCTCTACAGTCATTCTATCACATTAAATAGTTAATTTAAATAATAAAACACATACCAAACTGTGATATGTGTTTCTTATTAGTTTTCTTTTTCAACTACTTTTAATTTTCCCTCTAATATCTCTTCTAGGGCTCTACCAATATTTTTTTCACATTTATATTGGTTTAAGGCTAGTTGATAGTGTTCATCTTTAGTCATTTCTTTACTACGTCTTGCAGCGATATGAACTAATTCATACTTAGAACTTACAATATTAAGTAATTTATCAATAGATGGATAATTCACTTGTATCACACTCCTTATTATTATCTTATAATTATAAAGAATATTTTACAAGTGATATGACATAATTAGACATTTTTTAACATGTAAATAAGAATATATTATTAATATTTAAACTTCATAAACTTTATTAAAGTATTCTTTTATTATATCTGTTTTAATTTCTTTATTTATTTCTGTATTTTTCCATGGTTCTTCCTCATGGGTAAAATCAATTAACTTGTTTGCCTCCATACTTCCATAACTATCGATAACTTCATTAATTACTTTTTCTAAACCACTTGATATTTTTTTAACTTTTCCGTCAATTTTAATTTCATTGCTATGATTTTCTTTGTATTTTTGATATACTTCATTCACAACCGGCCCATATGACCATGCCATTATTTTTTCTTTAAAAGCTAGTTTTTCAAAGACTTGTAAACTAATAGCTTGAACATAATATAATAATTTTTGTAATTTTAAATTGGTTATATATTCAGGAACAATATTATATTCTTTTACTAATTTATCAACTTTTTCGTTATATATTTTTATAATATTTTCTGCTACATCAATTGTATTCTCTTCTTTAAAAGATAATAGTTTTTTATCAAATGCATTTATATCTATAAGTTCATGTCTCTTTAATGTCATTAATTCTTGTACTTTATTTAAAGTTGATTTATATAATGAGTCGGTTATGTTATTTTTGTTTTTCAAAAGTAGAAAATACATATTATTAGGATTATTTGATAATCTCATTATAGAATCAACTGCTTCTGTTTGAATCGCTCCTTTTTCAAAACGATGAATAGTTATTTCGCCCACTCCTATAATAAAAGCATATTCTTTTTGTGTTAATCCGTATTTTTTTCTTATTTCTTTTATTTCTGTACTTGTTAATAAGTTTTTTTGTTTTTTATAAGTATTATATAATCTATTATCATTTTCTATTTCTATCTCTCTATTAAATATTTCTTCACCAAATTCATCTACTAAATAATACTCATCATAAGAAATAATTTTGTCTTTAACTTGCACTTTGACTTTTCTAACTCTTAAGTTATTATTTTTCATGGTAATCCCTCCTAATTAATACTCAGCTTCATGACAAGATAATATTTTTATCCTATCATAAGTAACTTTACTATCTTTTTTTATTTTAACATAGAAAGTTACTCCTGTAATTATTTCTTTCATAAAAATATATACTTTTTCACTAGGCATATCTCTATCTATCTCTGGTCCACTTACTAAATCTTCCTCAGTAATAGATTTTAAAAAATCTTCAATATCATACAAAGTTAGTCCATATTTTCTTCTAGAGTTTCTATTTTTAGCAGTAGGAACAAAATCATAATCTTTGTTAGAGACTGACTTATGTAATAAATTTATTATTGCTGTAACATCCAATATTCATCACCTGTAATTATAATAACATAAGATATTAAAATTATCAATTGATAATTTTAGATTTATTCATGTAAAAACCAAGATGGTTATCTTGGCTTTTAACGAAAGTTACAACATGAACCTTGGTCGATATTGCAACAAACATTTTCTTCACAGCAAGTATATCTAGGACAATAAGTATGTTTGAAAATGTGATGATTAACTATTCTTGTATGGATTGGACATACATGAGGTACTTGATGAACGAAAGTTCTATTTATTTGACGCTCTTGTACTGGTTCAATGATTGGAGACTGGCTATCCATCATTTCCATATTATTTTGGCCCATTCCCATACTATTATTGTTCATATTGATATCAATATTCATATCTTGGTCAACGACATTATTATTACCATCGATAGTAGAATTCATATCGATAGCTTGATTATTAAATAACATACACTTTCCTCCTCTAGTATTAAGATATTCACTTAGGAAATTTGTGTATAAATTATTTGCCTAAAATGGCATTTTAAAGTTACCATTTTTCATTTGTTTCATCATTTTTTTCATGTTTTCAAACTGGGTTAATAGTTTATTTACTTCTGATACTGATAATCCGCAACCTTTAGCAATTCTGGTTTTACGAGATGCTTTAATAATAGATGGATTTCTTCTTTCTTCTTTAGTCATAGAAAGGATTATCGCTTCGATATGAGCCATTTGTTTAGGGGGAATATTTACATTAGTTAGTCCCATCTTTTTAGCACCTGGTATTAATTTTAAGATGTTTTCAAGTGGTCCTAGTTTCTTTATTTGTTTTAGTGTTGATAAAAAGTCTTCTAAGTCAAACTTACCTTGCTGCATTCTTTTAGCAGTTTTTTCAGCTTCTTTTTCATCAATAGCAGCTTCTGCTTGTTCAACTAAAGAGACGATATCTCCCATTCCAAGAATACGTCCTGCCATTCGTTCTGGGTCAAATGAGTCTAGTCCATCTAGTTTTTCACTTGTACCAATGAATTTTATAGGTACATTAGTTAAATGTCTTACGGATAGAGCAACTCCGCCTTTAGTATCACCATCTAATTTAGTAAGTATTACTCCTGTTAGTTTTAATTTATCATTAAAGCCTGTTATAACATTAATAGCATCTTGTCCCATCATTGCATCTATTACAAGTAATGTTTCTTGTGGAGACACTGCTGCAGTAATATTTTCTAACTCGTCCATTAAAGCTTCATCTATTTGAAGACGTCCTGCAGTATCGATTAAGACATAGTCATAACCATTTTCTTTAGCATAGTTAATAGCATTCTTACTTATTTCTACAGGATTACCTTTACCTTCACTATAAACTTCGATATTAAGTTCTTTTCCTAGTTGTTTTAATTGGTCAATGGCAGCAGGTCTATATACATCACAAGCGACCATTAGAGGTTTCTTACCTTTTTTCTTACGTAAGTAATTGGCAAGTTTTCCGATAGTTGTAGTTTTACCACTACCTTGTAGTCCTACTAACATAAGTATGGCAGGATTACCATTAAGGTTTAAAGGCGCAGAGTCTCCTCCTAGTAATTCAGTTAATTCATCTTTAACTATCTTAACAAATAAATCTCCTGGTTTAATACTAGTTCTAACTTCTTCTCCTAAAGCTTTTTCTTTAACATTATTAACAAACTCTTTAACTACTTTATAATTAACATCGGCTTCAAGTAATGCTAGCCTTATTTCTTTCATCATATCGCCGATATTATCTTCAGTTATCTTACCATAACCTTTTATCTTATGTAGAGCATTTTGTAATCTATCTCCTAAACTTTCAAACATTTTATCACTCTCTTTTCTTTAAATATTATAACTGATATATATGAAAAAGTAAAAAGAAAATGATTAAATATCACTTTCTTCCATAATTATTTTGCTTAAACTTCTTTTTATCATTTTCTAACTTATTTAAGTCTCTTTTCGCTTAGTCCTTACGGACTAGGGCTCATCACGAGGCGAAACGAGCCGTTACTGCCACTAACACCAATATGCTGACCGAAGTTAAATACACCAGCACCAGAACTACTACTATAATATATACCGCCGCGCAACAACCAGGAATATGTCTCGTTAACCGTGTTGTGATAGTCATTATACCATCCTGCTGTCTCACTCAATCCATGACTTAGACATATGCTTCCATTACATGCTGTATTTACATCACTTGTTATATATTTATCATAATATTTTGATTCTGGCATTGTTAGAAAACCACTTTCACTTATTACATCATTATAATTTGCCATTACATATTCCCATGATCCTCCACTCATATCATAGACTCCATAAATATTTCCTGTTGTTGAAGCTCCTGTTCCACTTACATTTACATCATAGGTATATTGACATCCATAATCTGTGTTAGCATTTGATGGGCTTCCATAACTACAGCCTGTTATATAACTATCTGATTTATTTTGATATACTTCTTTATTCGCTCCACTAAAATTATCATTTCCTAACTTTCCATATTTACTTTGAGATAAATATGCTACTATTGCCCACTCGCTATTTTTCATCATATGAGTATCTGTACTACTACTAAAGCCATATCTATTTCCACTATCATTCATCTTTTGGGCTACTGCAAAAGCATTACTTACATTTATATTTCTCCAACTTGTTACATTTGGTTTTATCATTGCATCTAAGCTTGTAGTGTTATCTCCTCCATTTTCTGCACTTGGATTACTACTACTTGTCTCAAACTTTCCTACCCAGATTCCACTTAGTTCTTCATCACCAAACGTAAAAGCATCTGGAGTATACCAGCTATTATCTTCAATTCCTGAACTAACTAAATATTTGGCAGTTCCTCTATCTTTAGTTGAAGTTGATACAAATTTTACATCTATCTCTCCTGGTAATGCTTGAGTAGGACTACTACTTAAATAATCTCCCTGTTTCCCATAATAATTTGTTCCATCTTCACTACCTATTGTGTAACTATATCTTGGGATCCAGACCCACATCGTCTCTATATCATCCATACTTACTACTGTACCTACACTTGCATTCTTATATGTATCTCTTGTAGAACTACTTACTGTTACAGCATTGGCCCATTCCTGTTTATCATAGTTATACCAGTTATTTGTACTACCATCTGCTTTTACCCAGTTACTTCCATCATATCTCACTGCAATCATTCCACTATCTAACTCTGGTTCGTTTATTTGAACTGGGGCAACTGCACCATCTAATCCATAGACATTTATCCTTACACTAAACTCTAAATTTCCTCCATCTCCTTGAGGATTATAATCTTCATCAACCCACATTCTAAGTCTATAATTATTACTTTCACTTGAGTTCATACTACTTGTATATAAACTCATCTCTCCTGCTGGTCTTCCTGTATATGAGTTACTACTTATTTCTTCATTATAGACTTCTGGTGTCATTAACTCTTCTTCTCCGTCATCTGTCAATCTTGTTAAATATAACTTTATATTAGAACCATCTATCTTTCTAACACCACTATCTGTTACATCCTTTGCACTTATCTCATAATTTATATTTGTATCTCCTGTTATATTACTACTTACTGTAAAATCAAAGTACTCTCCTTGATTTAATCTTGTTTTACCTGTTTTATCTGTTGTTGGTAAGGCTCCTGTTAAAGATATTGTATTACTTGTTTCTGTATAAGTCATAGTAATAGATCCTGTTGTTATAGTATTTACTTTAGTTCCTAATCCACTATAATTAAATGCAGCCCAACTTACTCCTATTATTGCTATTACCATTATTACTAATAATACTATTATTACTATATTTTCTTTTTTCTTAAACATATAAAACACATCCTTACTTCTATCTTGTCCAAAATAATTATTTATTATACTTATACCTTTGTAATCATCTATTTCCCCAATCTTTTATCTATTACAATATTAACACATAGAATCCTCTGTTTCAATAAAAAAATGATAGTTAAATATCACTTTCTATATTATTCATATCATTAGCAAGGGTTGTTAACTCATTAAGTAAGTTATTATACTCATTTAAGATATTATCATCACTAATATAAATATCTGTATCAGTATATTCTATATAATTAGCATTAGTTTCTAATAATGTTAGTATTTCATCTACTTTATCTAAGAATTCATTTAAATTATTAGATAGAGTCTCCATTTGTTCTTTAGTACTCTTAAGTGTTTCTAAATCTTTTTTAGTATACATAAGGTCTAGATAAAAATCATAATAATATTCACTATCACTAAGTTTATCTTTATCTATTAAGTTTTTAATAGTATCTTCTTCACAGAGACTACTAATATTTTTTAACTCTTTTGTTACTTTACTTTTAGTATTGCTTATAAGAGCATGACTCTTTGTGTAATTAGGACTATCATTTCTTAGACTATTAATAGTTAATATATTAGTTAATTCTTCATCATTTAAATAACTATTTATCGCTTTAACACTATCTGATAGACTCTTATAATACTTTTTAACTGCTTCTTCTACATAGGCTCTATCTCCTGTTGTTTTAACCTTAATAGAATAATCATCTGTCGCTAAGTCTTTATTACTGTAGTTAATTATTTCTTGTTTTAAAATATCTTCTTCTTGTAATTCTTTATATGCCATAAAGAATATTAATCCTAAAAATATGACAACTGCTATTACAATACCAATAATTATCTTTTTAATACTTTTTTTCTTTGTCATAATTTTCTCCTTTATTAAAATCAAATTTTTCTTATTCTTATAAATATTATTTTAGTATAAGCTATCTTAACTTTCTGGTATTTCTATATCTTCTATTTCCCCAAAATTAGAATAACTAACAGTGATTGTTGTAGTAGTAGGCATATTGTTAACATATGTAGAATAACTAGTTAAATCATAAGTAATTTTAACTACTTCATCTTCTTCATTAGTCTCTAAGGTTATTTTATTAGGAATATCGGCAATATCAAGGTTACTATTATTAATAATAGAGTCTATAGTGTTTGTAGTTATCTCATAATTATAAGAAGTATTACCACTTTCATACTCTGTTTTAGATACTAGATAAGCTTTTTCTAAGAATTTAGATATATTGTTATCATCAGTAATATTATTAAAGTGATATAATTCACTAGTTACTTCATATTTATCAGTAGTCTTTATTAAATTAATATTACCATAGATAAAGTAATTATATAAAGTATTATTACTAGTCATTACTCCTTCTATTTTGTCATCATTTTTATCTCCTGTAAAATTAGTTATAACTCCATTAATATTCTCTTCTCTTGTAAAGTGATAATTACCACTTTCTATACCATCTAATTTATATTCAGTATTAACTTTATTATCATTTGGTGTATCAACAGTTCTATTACTATTATAATTTGTTCTTATTAGAGATATCAAAACGAAGAAAAAGATAAAATAAAAGATAAAGAAAAGTATGGCTCTTCCTCTTTTACTGTTAGATAAATCTTTAATAAATTTTATATATTTATTTTTTTTCTTTTTCTTCTCTTCTTTCACTTTAATACTACTCCTAACAACTCTTTTTTATCTATACCGTTTAAGTAATCTTTTACTAAGCATCTTTTTTTACCTTCTATAGCGATATCTGTTAGTATTATTTCTTTATCACCGGTAACGACTCTAATACCATCTTTTTCAAAGCCAACTATTGTTCCAGGAAGTGTATTAGCATAATATCTATCACTAAGTCTTACATCATATACTTTCATTCTTTTACCATTTAAAGTTGTATAAGCACCTGGAGTTGGATTTAAGGCTCTAACTTTGTTATCTACTTGGATGTTTGTTTTGGTAAAGTCAATCTTCTCATCTTCTTTAGTAATGTTATAGCCATAAGTAACTTCAGATTCATCTTGTTTAATGGGATTAATATTACCACTAATTATATTAGGTAGAGTTTCTAATAATAAATCTTTACCCATTTCACTTAATCTATCATGAAGAGAACCTAGGGTATCATCTTTAGTGATAGCAGTTTCAGCCTGACTAATAATATCTCCTGCATCCATTTTTACATCCATATACATAATAGTTATACCAGTCTTATCATAACCATCCATAATGGCATGATGAATAGGGGCCCCTCCTCTTAATTTAGGTAGTAATGAAGCATGAACATTAATACATTTATATTTAGGATAATCAAGTAATTCTTTAGGTAATATTTGTCCATAAGCACAAGTTACTATCATATCAGGTTCATACTTTAATACTTCCTCATATTCATTCCTTATCTTTACTGGTTGTAATACTGGTATATTATATAATGCACTAGCTTCCTTAATTGGAGAAGGTGTTAAAATTTGTTTTCTACCAACTTTTTTATCTGGTTGGGTAACAACTGCAACAACGTTGTAGTTATCGGCAAGGGCTTTAAAGATTGGGACAGCAAAGTCAGGTGTTCCCATAAATACTATTTTAATATCTTTCATGTTTAACCTCCTAATACTTTTAAAATTATGGTCAGTGTTGCCCCTAGACTTATCATAAGAAGTCCTGTTAAGGCAACGACGTTAGCATTACCATAACTAAAAGCATATTTATAATTAAATCTTTTTTCTTCTTGATAATCCTCTCTTGTCCTTGTTGTTAGTAATACTTTATGTTTATCTTTAGAAATAAACATATTATTCTTTATTTCTCTATAACTAGGCATAGTGATAACTGTTAAATCTAAAGAATCAATATCACTATATCTTCTTATAATTGGATATTTACTATCTGTTATTTTAGACACTAAGATATTTAAATCTATTGTATCGACACTATTAATAATATCATCGATATTAGATAAGTAATTCTTTGCTAAATCACTTCTTTTAATAAAGGCAATACAAGGAAGTGACTCTGATAAATTAAGAGCTTTCCATCTTTTATCAAAAGTTTTAAGAATAGTTGTTTCTTCTTTAGTAGTCATATTAACATGAGAACAAAGAGATGCTAAATTACTTTTACATTTATGATAGTCTTTAAGATAAAAGGCATCTTTATTATAGTCTTTAAGATAATTATAATACTTACTAAGAGAAGTTAATTCAGCCATATATTCAGGGCTTCTAAAAGCATAGTAATAAGCCATAGCAGGAGAATCTGTTATATATATCGCTCTACTCTTTTCTTTTAAGTTTCTTGATATGATATTTTTATAGTTATGATTAGAAAAAATATAGTATATTTTCTTTAAATCATTCAACTCTTTAATATCTATATCTTGGGTTAGACCAACTTCCTCTGTTTTTCTTTTAAAGATAGAAGGAAAACTATGGAAGCAGTAACCATTAACGATGTATTTATCATAGATATATTTAAGTATTTCTTTTTTATCAAGAGAATTAGTAGTAGTTACATTTAATTTATTAGAGACTAAATCAATTAATAAAGAATTCCCTTTGATTATTAGGTCCCCGTGATTATTATAATTATTAGTAATAGTATCTAATTTATTTAAGAAATAATTATTATAAATATCATCATTAATTATAATTTTATATTTAATTACTATATCCATTGTTATTAATAGAGAATATCTATTATAACTATAGCTTTCTCCATTAATAGAGGCATTAGACACTTTGTTTTTAGTAGTTTCATTTGTTAAGACATTATGAAGAATTGATAGTAAATGTTCATTTTTTAATAGTGATTTAAAGTTCATAACTATCAACCCTTCTTTCTATTTTAAATTATACCACAAGAAAAAGTACTTTTACAATAAAGTACTCTATAAAGTTTCATTATCTTTTATATTTATTTCAGGAATAGGACTATTAGGTATCGGCGATTGTCCTAGTGTTTCTCTATTATTTAAAATATCTAAACTAGGATTACTAATATTGTTAGGTCCTTCTACTCCTATATTAAATGTAGGTTTATGTTCATCTGCTTTAGGAATTTCTGGTATATCTGTTGGAGTATTATTAACTGGGGTTATATCTTGTCTTGTTATTCCTAAATCACTTGTATTAAGTTCTGGTATACCAACATTAGTAGGTTCTTGTATAGATGATTCACTTATTGTATCATTCTCTACTCTTTCACTTGATACATTGTTTGTAATATTATTAATTTGATTAACTGCATTAGTAGTAGCCTGCTGTTCTTGAACATTATTTACTTCTGTACTCATAGTTTGTCCGTTACTATGTCCGTCCCAAATTCTTACTACATCACAGTTACCACTCATTGGCATTGGATTAGGCATCTTTAATTTAACTATTAAAGGTATTTTAAAGGCACTACCAAAGGCTAAACATGTTCCTGATTGTAGACTCTTTTGTTTTTCTACTATTTCATCAGAAATATTTGGTACCATTTTTTTAATATAATCAACATCTGTTGGGTGGTTCATCTTAAATATTAAAAAGTTTGAACACTGAGAAATAACGGTATCAGACATTTCTACTGGTCTTTGAGTAATTAATCCTAAGATAAGTCCATATTTACGTCCCTCTTTAGCGATACGTTCAAAGATGTTATATCCTATTAAAAATCTATCTTTATCATTTTGAATATATCTATGAGCTTCTTCTACAAAGATATGGAATGGGATACTTGCTCTATCTTTTAGTCCTTTAGTAAATTCAAATAAAAGCCTTGAATATATTTTGGTTATTACTTTGGCAAAGTCATCATCCACATCATCAAGATTAATATTTACTAGTTGATATTTTTTTCCATTGCTAATCATTAAATCTGATAAGTAACTTTCTAGTGAAATATATGTTCCCTTTTCCCATTTAAAGAAATTAGCATTACTTGAGGTAATTAGTGAATGTAATCTAACTTTTAAAGTAACTGAATCACCATAAGTATTTTCATTTCTAAGCCATCCTTCACTAATTAGAGTAAAATTTAAAGCCTTTTCTAGATCTTCTAAAGTGTAATAACAATTTTTATTAGGTTCAAAGTTATCATATTCATCATTTATAAAACTTGAAACATACTCTGTTAATAATACACTTTCAGAAAACTGTCCATGTGAATCTATTAAAAAGCACTCTCTAAACTTTCTAACATATCCTATTCCTTGAACTGGAGCTTCTAAATTAAACTGATCAGTTGAACAACTGTTAAGTATTGAAAATACTTCATTTCTTTTATTAGGTGCAGTTCCATTTGTATAAAGGATTGTCATAATAGCTTTAGCAATTAAATGATTTTTATATTTATTAGCATCTACTCCTGTACTTGCAAATATCCTTGCTAGTTTTAACATTCTTTCAATAATTGGTAATTGTGAGTGTTCTGTCGCTTGTAAAAGAATAGTTAGATCATCTTCATTAAGTAAGAAAACAGGTAAACGTAAAGGTTCACCTTTACCTTCGGTTTCATTAGTAGTAATAAAACGATAATTATAGTTAGGGTTTATTTTACTTAGGTCTTTAAAAGCATTGTAATACTCTCCAGATGAATCAAATAAAAGAATATTTGATTTATATGGGAATAGGCGCTGGTCTTCAAACATATTCTGCATAATTCTAGAGATACCACAGCTTTTACCACTACCACTGTTACCAAAGATAGCGAAGTGATTACTAAAGAAATTATTAACATCTAAGTATACTGGAAAATCATTATAATAAGGACTAACTCCAAAAGGCATATATCCTGTTTTATTTTCACCAGTTATTAGAGGTATTTCTTCTTGTTTAATTACTCTTATCTTGGCATCTAATGATGGTTTTCTTAAGACTCCACCAATTAAACGACCATTTGCTATTTCTCCTAGGAATCTCGCTTTAACAATACCATCTTCTAAATCATCTACTTCTCCTAAGATAGTCTTATCTTTATCTTCAAATATTAAATGTAGGTTCATTAAGTTAATTGCTACTTCTTCGCCTTCTTTTAGTTTAATATTAGCACCTTGATCACTAATATAGATTATTTTATCAAACATATAACAACTCTCCTTTATTCTATAAGTAAATTATATCGTTAAATTAAAAAAGTGACAAGAGTTATAGGGAAATTACTTCTTGTAATTTACGTTTTATCTCTTCATCACTTGTTTTTTTAATAATATTTTCTAACATTTCATTCTTTTTTGCTAATTTTAATTTATCTTCATAATTTTCTAATCTTTTTATAGTTTCTTTAATTTGTTTATGAATAGCATTTCTACTGATATTATATTTAGAGGCAAGTTCGCTTAAAGATAAGTTTTTAAAATAATAATCTTCAAAGTATTCTTTTTGTTTATCAGTTAAAAGGCTACCATAAATATCATATAGTAAGGTATAATGTACTAACTCTTCCATTTTATAATCCTAATAGTTTTAATATGGCTAGAACAATAGACCCTAGTCCTATTATTATATAAAGAATTGTTAAGTTTCTTCTTTTATAGATTAGAAAATTATTTAGGCCCATAACTAAGAGTGTAATACCTAAAAGTATTTCAAAGATGTATAAAAGGTCTGTTTTAAAGATAGTAATAATACCAAAGATGATTAGACCAATTGTTAAAAAGAATTGTAATATTATTAAGACTTTTAAATAACTAAAGCTTTTTTCTTGTTGTTTTTTAGCTTTAGGGTTTAGTTGTACTACACTTTTACTCATTTTTATCCTCCATAAAGTCTTTAAATAGACTATAAATATATTTTTCGATATCAAACTCCTGTAAGTCTTTGGCAGTTTCACCTAATCCTATATATTTAACAGGTAGGTTTACTTCTTCTTTAATCGCTAGAACTATTCCACCTTTAGCAGTTCCATCTAGTTTAGTTAGAATAATTCCTGTTAGGTCTGTTATTTCTTTAAAGGCTTTCGCTTGGCTTATACCATTTTGACCTGTGGTGGCATCTATTACAAGTAATGTTTCATCTGGGGCTCTATCTATTACCTTTTTAATTACTCTATTAATCTTTTCTAGTTCCATCATTAAGTTAGTTTTATTTTGAAGTCTTCCTGCTGTATCTATTAAAACTGTATCAATATCATTATTTATGGCATATTCTAATCCTTCATAAATAACACTAGCAGGGTCTACTCCTTCATGTTTTCCATAGAAGTCTACACCAATTCTCTCTGCCCACTCTTTTAATTGTTTAGTCGCTCCGGCTCTAAAGGTATCTCCTGCTATTAAAAGAACTTTTCTGTTTTTTTCTTTTTCTTTACTGGCAAGCTTAGCGATAGTCGTAGTCTTACCTACACCATTAACACCTACAAATAAATAAACTGTAGGATTAGAGTCACTTCTTTTTAAATTAGTAGATAATACTTCACCACTTACATAGATAATAAATAATTCATCTACTATAACTTCTTTTAAAAATTCTGGTTCTGTTATCTTTTCTTCTTTTACTCTTTTTCTTAATTTGTCCATAAAGTTCATAACAGTATTAACACCAATATCGGCCATAATCAATATTTCTTCTAACTCTTCAAAGTATTCTTCATTAATCTTATTATAACGTTTAGTTAAATCTAAAAGACGTGATGAGAAAGTATTTCTACTTTTAGTAAGTCCTTTATCATAGACTTCTAGACTTTCCTTCTCTTCTTTAGGTTCTTTTTCTTCTTTTTTTATAAATTTATCTTTTAATTTACTGAAAAAACTCATGTTAATCACCATCCAGTCTTATTTTATCATAGTTTTAATTAGAAAGTAAATTAGATAGTACTGAGTTATAGCCATTTTCCTTTTCAATAACAACATTATTTCGCTCATTAATAGTAATTATTTTTCTAGGTTCATCTAATAAGTAAGACATTTTAACTCCTAGAAAGTCAGCGATTGTTTTTATGTTACTAAGCTTTTCTCCTTTACCTCTTACTAGGTCTAATAAAGTTGTATAAGGAATGTGAGTTTCTTTTGATAATTGAAAATAACTTGGAATACCATTTAATCTCATAAGTTCATTTAATACTTGTATATTCATAAATTACCTCCAGTTACATTTATTATATATAATAATTATAAAAAAACAAGCTTTTAGGTTAAGTTTACGAAAACTCGTATATAGTTGATTAAAAGTTAATAATTTGTTTATAATGTATTTAGAGTTTTAAAGGAGGAATTTTATGCTAAACAATTGGATATTTTGGGTTATTTTGTATTTAATATTTGCAGTAATCTTTTCCCAGACCTTTAAGAAAACTAATAGAGGAATGGAAGATGCAGGAGCTTTGACTATTCTATTAGAATTATTTACGGCTTTATTTGCTCTTTTGTTTTTACCGTTATTTGATTTTAAAGTTTCTAATGATATTAATATTTATATTACTTTAGGAATAGTTATGATAATTTATGCAGTTACTGATAGATTAAATATTGAAGCGAGATATGGACTAGAGCCTTCTACTTTTAGTATGTTAAAACAATTATCTACAGTATTTTTAGTAATTTTGGGAATTATATTTTTAGGTGAAGATATCTTATTTAATCAGATAATTGGTGGAGTATTAATTATTACTTCTAATATTTTATTGGCAGTTGATAAAGAAGGTAACTTTTCTTTTAACAAGTACTTTATTATGTCTTTTGTTTCTAATTTTCTCTTTGCTATTGCTATGCTTATTAATGTTAATATATCTAGTGAATTTAATCTTGCTTTGTATACAATATTTACAGTTAGTGTTCCTGCTCTTTTAATATTTATATTTGGAAGATATAATTTAAAAAAATTAAAGCATGAATTTAGGTTATACGATAAGAAAAAATTTTTATTAGCTTCTTTCTCTTGGACTGTTATGCTAATATCTTCTGTTAGAGCATATCAATTAGAAAGTGTTAGTGTAGTGGCACCTCTTTTGACTTTAACAGTAATTTTAAATGTTATTTATGAGTTTTTAATTAATAAAAATAGAAAGGAACTTATTACTAAGTTAATACTTGGTAGTTTAATTGTTATAGGTGTTATACTAATTAAAATGTAAGAATAAATCCTCTTTAGAGTAGCCAATAGTAATTATTTACATATAATACTTTGAACTGAAAGGAGGATTTTAGTTTGAAAAATACAATTATTTATATTGGTGTTATTTTAGTTATATTTTTAGGAGCTTGTGCTGTATTATTTAATTTTAATAAGAAGGATGATAGTAAGGATTTAGAGACTGTAATACTTGCTGAAGTAGCACACTCTATTTTCTATGCACCTATGTATGTAGCGATTGAAGAGGGTTATTTTGAAGATGTGGGAATTGATATTGAACTTAGTCTTGCTAATGGGGCGGATAAAGTAAGTGCAGCAGTACTTGCAGGAGATGCTGATGTTGGTTTTGCAGGAAGTGAAGCGACTATTTATGTATATAATGGTGGTGAAAAAGATTATCTTAAGACTTTTGCAAGATTAACTCAGAAAGATGGTTCATTTATTGTAGCAAGAGAAGATATTAAAGATTTTACACTTGATGATTTAGTTGGTAAGACCATTATTGGTGGTAGAGCGGGACATCGGATGATAAACTTATAATAAAAATTCTTTGAAAAATTTATTATAAATTTTAATGTCGATTAACTCATTGGTTATTAAACTTATAATATTAGTTTAACTTAAATTTATAATGTATTTCTATTGTCTTATCTTCACTTATTAATATTTCATCAATTAAATTAACTAATAGATTTCTATTAGGTTTAGTAAAAGATAAATATTCCTTTATTTTTTTTAATGTATCTTCTTTTTCTTTTACTGTTTCAGTTGTGCCTATATTATTAAGTTTTTCTTCTAATTCTAATTTCTTATTTTTAAATAGTTCTACTTCTTCTTTATACTTTAAAGATAAGCGATTAAACATTTCTAAATCAATATTATCTTTTAACTTATCTTCATATATCTTATCAATGTATGTTAGATTATTAGTAATTTTCTTATCTAATACATTAATGTCATTTTGTAATTTAACTCTAATATCATTTTGCTTTTTACTTTGTTCTACCTTATCTTTAAAAGTTGAACTATCAACATATTTCTCACACATATCTCTTATATTATCTAAAACTGATTTTTCTAATTTATCATAGTTGCAAGAATGCGGAGTACATAAACCATATTTACTATGTGATACATAATAAGTACAACAACAATATGCTCTTTTACCATCACTACTTTTATTTATACCTATGGCATGACCACATTCTTTACACCTCATAAAGCCACTTAATAATTTCATATTTTTACTATTTGCTTTATTCTTATTTTTCTTTAACAATTCTTGAACTGTATAAAAAGTATCTTTATCTATAATTGCCTCATGGGTATTTTCAGTAATTATCCACTCTTCTTTAGGTGTTCTAATTTCTTTTTTAGATTTATAATTTAACTTTTTTCTTCTACCTTGGGTAAGATTTCCGATGTATGTTTCATTTGTAAGCATTTCTTCAATAGTTCTAGGGCACCATAATTCATAAGCAGTTGATTTTAAACCACGATTTAAGTTAGCATAAACACTTGGAGTTGGTATTTTCTCATCAGAAAAAATATTTGCTATTTGTCTTGGACTTTTACCATCCAATGCCAAATTAAAAATTCTTTCTATTATAGGTCTTACTTCTTCATCAACAATTAACTTATGTTTATCATTAGGGTCTTTTTTATAACCATATACTGCCTTCCAACCTAAAAATTGTCCTTTCTCTTTTTTTGCTCTTACAATTTTTCTTATCTTCTTTGATGTATCTTTTAAATAATAATCATTGAACATCAATTTAAATTGCAAAAACTCTAATCCTGGGGTTTCATATAATGTATCTATATCATCATTGATAGCGATATATCTTATACCTCTTTCGGGGAATATTCTTTCAATATATTCCCCCATTGAGATATAGTCTCTGCCCATACGAGATAAATCTTTGGTAATAATAGTATCAACTTTACCACTATCTATATCGTTTAATAGTTTTTTCCAAGAAGGTCTATCGAAATTAGAACCAGTAAAGCCATCATCGACATATTCATCAATGTATCTTAATTTTTCATCTGTTCTTTCTAAAAACATATGAATTAAGTCTCTTTGATTTTTTATACTTTCACTTTCCATATTATCACCATCTTCACGAGATAGTCTAATATATAAAGCACAGTTATATGTTTTACTTTTCAAATTTCTACTCCTTTCTTGGTAAAACACATTAACAAATTTATTATAAGATTATTTTTTGAAAAAGCCAATTTCAAGGCAATAATCAACTAAAAATTCTTCCATTATTTGTTGTAGTGTTTTTCCGTTTTCGTTAAAGATATTTACTATCTTCATACTTTAATCACCCAATAAAATTTATGATTAAATCTAATTATTTATTAAAATGGTGTATCTTCACAAATAATGAATTGTTTATTTTGTTCTAAAATATTATCATCAATTAAGATACAATTAGATTTCAAATTTTTACCAATAACGCCTTGTTTAATTGTTTCCAATTCTATGTTAACAATATCAAATATTGCTTCAAACATGACTACTTCTTTATCACAACTTGCCATATCATTAATATCATAAATAATTAATTTATTTATGCCATCGGGATTTATAGAAATTACATCATCAAGAATTGTTTTAATATCATTATGATAAACTTTTCTAATAATCTCTGCTACTTTATAGTTCCTATACTCACAATATTCTTTAAGTTTTTCTTCTATATTTATACTCAATCCTATATTTTCTTCATTATAATAAGATAAAATTATAACACTTTCTTTATTTTTTATTTTCATAAAAATATCCTCACTTTCTTATGCTAAACAAAAATTATATCCTAGGAAAAAATATTTATAATTTCCGTTTGCAATAAAAGGATAACAAAAAAGAAAATAAGTTATAAGGAAATTTTTAAATATATTTTTCGAAAAACTGTCCGACATATGATAAAATAAAGAAAATTTTTTTGAAAGTGAGAGATTAATATGTATTATTTTAGATATAGCGAGGAATTAAGTACAAATAAAAAGGACAAACCATATATTTCATTTGGTTATAAAGTAAATGATAGCAATATGAAAATACATGATACTATTACTTATTTTGATAATTTATCTCCTTCTGCAAAGGAAGAACTTGATATGATTTATAATTATTCATTAAAACTAGGAAAAGATAAAATTGATAAGGATTCTTATTTTACTTTTATAGTAACTCATAATATATCAATTCCACCAATTAGTAAAAGAATAACAAGGCATCATGTACGATTATCTAACGAAGCTAATATAATCATGCATTACGCAGAAAATAAGAAAGATAAAGAATTAGTTTTTTGGGATAAAGAATTGGCATTACCTAAAAATAAAAATGCTTACATCAACTTATTAGAGGCACAAGTAAAAAAAAATAATGGTGGTTCTTTTGATTTAACTATTCATAAAGAGGGAACCTATGAAAATGATATAGAACTACTTTATATGCTTTTAGATTGCTTATTTTCTTCCAATATTTCATATTACATTAAAAAATGTGAATTATGTAATAAATATTATGCTACTAATAAACCTAACAAAAGATATTGTTATAGAATGACTTTTGTTTATGGTAAACAAACTATATGTGAGAATGCTGTTAATTTACTTTATCAGTCAAAACAATATAAAATTGCTACTAGGAAAGATGAAAAACTATTAAAATATTTACATAATTATCCTAATAAATATGATATTGATAATTATAACTATGAAAAAAATATAATAAAAAAAGAGTGTATTAAAAAACTAAATATGACTGAGAGTGTGTAAGGAAATCTGTGTAAATGAGATATCTCCATGATTAGAAGTAAGTGTAAATTCTTACTTCTTTTGTTAT
>CALVIV010000007.1 GCA_944331935.1 uncultured Bacilli bacterium
TGTTATGATGTCTTTTTTTGGTATAAAAAAGAATGCTGAAAATTTACTCAGCACCCTTTAATGTCGAAGAACCTTTATTTGTATCTATTTCTTTAGCATCTTTAAACTCTACTTTATTAATACTTTCAAATTTTTTACTAATTTTATCTGTAGTAATAGAGACATTCTCAACATCCTTGTTAACTGCTTGAATACTACGAGATAGTTTATCCCAACGTTCTTTATATCTAGCAAACTCTAGGCTTAGTTTATTTAACTCTTCATGAATAATAGAGGTATACTTATCTTTTTCCATATTTTTAATAATCATTTGGATAACAGTTAGAGTTGACATTAAAGTAGTTGGACTAGTTAACCATACTCTTTTTTTATAAGCATATTCTATTAAATCAGGATGATATGCATTAATCTCTGCAAATATCGCTTCTGCAGGCAAAAACATAATCGCTTGATCACTTGTAACACCATCTATAATATATTTACTGCTAATAGCATCTATATGCTTTTTAACATCATTTTTAAAAGCTTTAGTAGCAGCATCTCTTTCCGCTTTAGATAAATCTTTATCTACCATAATCTGATAATGTTCTAGTGGAAATTTAGAGTCTATGGCAATAGTACCTAATGGTTCAGGTGCAAAGAGAATAGAGTCTGCAATAGTACCATTAGGAAGAGTATATTGTAATCTATAAATAGAATCATTTCCTTCACCAAATATATTTACTAAGATGTGTTTTAGATTAACTTCTCCATAAATACCCCTTGTCTTTTTATCAGTTAAAATACTTTGCAAAGAGATAATATCAGTAGATAGTGTATCTATCTTCTTTTGTGCTTCATCTATTTTACTAAGACGTTCTATTACAGAGGTAAAAGTCTTATTTGTCTTTTCAAAATTCTGATTAATTCTCTCATTAACTGCCTCATTAATTGCCAGTAATCTTTTCTCTAATCCTTCATTTAATTTAGTAAAATCTTCAGTTAAATTTCTAGTTAAACCATCTTTAAATTCATTTAACTCTTTTATTGTCGTAATCTCTAAATTATTAAGTCTATCTGTTATTTTAGACTCATTAATATTTTTCATAAGTGATATAACTATTAAAATAATTATTAATATAAGTAATCCTATAATTAAGTAATCCATAAATAAATCCTCCTATATATAATATACAGGTAGAACAAATTTTCGTCAAGAACTTTTTTCATATCCTGATTTAATACTATAAGTATGATAACCCTTATTATTTAAAATAGTTGACAGTCTTTTACTATTAAAACCTGTTTCACAGATTAAATAATATGTTTTATCAAAAGACAAATATTTATCAGGCATAGTTCTTAATATTCTTAAGGGTATATTAATAGAATTTTTAATATGTCCCCTTTCATACAAATAATGTTCTCTTATATCTATTATATTAATATTATTTAAATATTTTATTTCTTCATAATCAATTTCCATACTAACACCAATATTATTATATGATAAGAGAAAAAAAGAAGTACATTTCTATACTTCTTGTATTACTGTAATAATCATAGGTTTTGTTTCCATAGTTTTATAAAAGTATTTACCTAATACGTCTCTTACTTCTGTTTTTATAGTAGAATACTCTACCCTTTTACTTCCTTCACTTATATTTTTCTCTATTATTTCTAAAGACATCTTTTTAATCTCATCTACTAAATCTAAGTTATCTTTAACATAAATAAAGCCTCTTGTTAATACTTCTGGTCCTGCTAATATCTTTTTAGTTTCTCTATCTAGAGTACAACTTATAATAACAATACCATTTTCTCCTAACATCTCTCTATCTTTTAAGACCAAATCTCCTATATCACCATTACTTTTACCATCTATTAAAATCTCATCAGTCTCTATATGTTCATTAGTAGGAACAAGATTACCTTTAATAAATAGTGTTACATCTCCATTTTGCTTTAAGATGATATTTTCTTTTGGGATACCAAGAGATTCTGCTACTTCTGCATTAGCATATTGATTACGATATTCTCCTTTAACAGGGAAATAATACTTAGGATTCATTATATTTATTAAAAGTGATAAATCTTCACGTGATGCATGATGTAATAAGTGTTTCTTACTAGATAAACTAATAGCATTAACTCCAAGCATTGCTATTTCATCCATAACAGTTGCAAGACGTTTTTCTATCCCTTCATAAGCAGGTTCTGTTATAAAGATAGTATCATTAGTATTAAGCTTAATAAACTTATCATAACCTTTAATAATTCTTTCTAAGTTTGCAAAAGGTTTTTCTTTCTCATCTGATATTAATACTACAGCATCTTTATCTTCTAAATTATTTAAGTCACCTATTACTCTTCTATCAATAGTTAAATAATTATTTTTCATTGCATAATTAATAGTATTTTGTAGGGAATGACCCATAATAACAATCTTTCTATGTGTCTTACTTACTTCATTAAATATCTCTTGAATTCTATAAAAATGTGCTGGAAAGACTGTTGCAATAATTCTACCTCTATTTTTAGCAAGAACATTTCTAATAAAATCACTTACTCTATTACTTGGACTAGTATAACCTTCACGTTCTGCATACATAGATTCTGCAAGTAGACAAAGGACACCTTGTTTACCAACATAAGCAAGTTTACCTATATCTGTTTTATATAGACCAGTCTCTTTATGATCAAATGTAAAGTCTCCTGTATAAACTATCGCTCCATCTTTAGTATATAAAACATAACACAAAGCATCAGGAATAGAATGAGTCATAGAAATAGGAAAGATACTTTCACGACCAAACTCTAATTTATGATGAGGTTTAATCTCTATTAAATGACTCTTTTTAATTTCAGTATCAGTTAAATCTTGTTTTAATATTTCTAGAGTTAGTTTCGCTCCATAAATATTAACTTCAGGAATAGATTTTAAAATATCAGGAACTGCTCCCATATTACCTTCATGACCGTGACTTAAAAAGATACCTTTTATTCTTTTTCTATTTTTTATTAAATAATCAAAGTTAGGAATAATATAATCTATTCCCAGATTTTTCTCATTATCAAATTTACTTCCGGCATCAAATACATAGATGTTTTTATCTACTTCAACAACATACATATTTTTACCATTTTCGTTTAGTCCACCTAAACTAAATATTTTTATTTTACTCATAAATTCTCCTTTCTTTTTATATAGAAACAAAACTTTACTAATTATACACTATTTCTATTATATTTTCAAATCAAAGTTTTTAATTAATACTTTATCTCTTTCTTTAATCTCTTTTTCAATACTTAAAGATTCTAATTTATTATCTACTAAATATTTAGAATGATATCTATCTAATTTATAAACTCTATAATTACCTAATAAATCAAGGTACTTATCATGGGCAATATATAGATTTCCTATTAAAAGAGAATTATTATAATTACGTCCTAAATTAGTAACATCTTCTTTTTCATAGTCTTGTTCAACAGATTCAGTGAGTATAGACAATGATGTTTTTATAATAGTAGAACTCTCCACTAAAATGGATAGCCTTTCACATATTTCAAAATCTTTTAACATTTCACTGCTAGTTATAATATTTTCAAGCACAAATGAAACTATCTTTTCTCTATTTTCATAACCTTCTAATTCTAAGTTTATAAGCAACTTTATTAAATTATTATATATTCTTAACTCTTTTGTATTCATAATTATATAGCAAGCTTCTCTAAAGCATTTTTAGCTGCTAACTGTTCTGCTTCTTTCTTACTACTTCCTACTCCTTCTCCATAGATAATACCATCTACTCTTACTTGCATTTTAAAGGTTTTATCATGAGGAGGACCTGATTCAGAGATTAATTCATAATAAAGACTCTTTTTAGTAGTTTGAACGGCTTCTTGTAAAGCAGATTTATAATCAGAGAAAAATGTTACATTAGGGTTAGTTACATAAGGAACAATAATATCTAAAATAACTCTTCTAACAGTAGCATAACCTAGATCTAAGTAAATCGCTCCCATAAGTGATTCAAAGATATCAGCGACAATTGCTTTTTTATGTTTACCGCCATTTAACTCTTCTCCATGTCCTACTTTTATATATTTATTAAGTCCAAGTCCTAAGGAATACTCATATAAAGCATTCTCACATACATAACTTGCTCTTACTTTAGTCATAGTACCTTCATTCTCATCATGATTACGATATAGGTAATCAGCCATAACAAGGTCAACAACTGCATCTCCTAAAAACTCTAATCTCTCATAATCTTTTTTCGCTCTATGTTCATTTGCATATGATGAATGAGAAAATGCTACTTCATAAAGTTTTAAATTTTTAGGAGTTATATTAAGCTTTTTAAATAATTCATCCATTGATTATCACTTCTTTCCATATATCTTC
Source organism: uncultured Bacilli bacterium (assembly GCA_944331935.1). Lineage (GTDB taxonomy): Bacteria > Bacillota_I > Bacilli_A > RF39 > UBA660 > Onthousia. The sequence continues at coordinate 4,391 of CALVIV010000007.1, forward strand.
TTTAAATCCAGTTAAAACAATAGTTTCTCCCACTAAAAGAGGCCTTTTAACAAGCATACCATTACTAGATAGTAATTCTAACTTTTCATCTAAAGTCATGTTAGGTAATTTATCTTTTAAATGTAGTTCTTTATATAAATTACCACTAGTATTAAAGAAAGTCTTTATATCTTTACCACTAACTTCAAGAAACTTCTTTAATTCTTCTTTAGTAGGATTATCAGTTACGATATTTCTATCAGTATATTTAATATTATTATCATCTAAAAACTTTTTAGCTTTCCTACAAGTACTACATTTTGGATATTCTATAAATAAATACATATTAGTCCCTCTTTCCATACTTATTATACATAAATTTAGAACAAAAGAAAAGTAGTGATTGATATATTCACTACTCTAGATTAAGTTTATTTTTAAGAATATAGTTAGTTATAGGAGTAATTATCGCTGTAATGATAATTACAAGTCCAATTAGTATTCCAAATAAGATATTAACTGATGCTATTGCACCTATTTCATTATCTAAACTTCTTACAAAATCTGGACTAACCATTCCAACAAAGGTAAGAGCGAATGTAAAGTACATCTCATAGATAACATAAAGAATGATGTAGGCAAGGAAACTAAAGCCTAGTTTATTAGTATTTTTTAATTGTCCTAAAGCGATAGATAAGAAACACACAGCAAGTCCTGAGATATAGGCTACTATCATAAGAACTGCCATTAGTATTAACATAACCACTGCATCAGTTGGTATATCTTTAAAGAAGTTAACTACACCATTTGCAAAACTAGTCCATTCTCCATTACCTATTACTAGTATTATAATAGATACGAACATAACGATAAGACTTGTAATCATCGTAGTTACACCTGTTATAAATTTAGATGTGATAATAGTACTTTTCTTAACAGGTAAAGTATTAATTAAATAACCCCTCTCTGTTGCAAAGTCTAAATAAAAATCTCTAATACTTAAGAAGAATGTTCCTACTATTAATACCATTAATATTACAACATAACTTAATATCATAAGGGCATTTAAAGTTGAAAATAAGTTAGAGGTATCAGATAGATTATTAAGTATTACAGTTAAAATAGTAATAACAACTGTAATTAAATATATTGGTAATAAAGTCTTATATAGATTTTTAAAATCATATTTCAATAGTTTACCTAACATTTAAATTCCTCCCTAAATAAATCATTAATAGATAATTTTGTCTCTTTTCTAATCTCATCTGTACTACCACTTCTTACTACTTTACCATTTTTTAAGAATATTACTTCATCTAATACTTTCTCTAAATCACTAATTAAGTGAGTTGAAATAAGTAGTGAAGCATCATCACTAAAATTAGTTAATATTGTATTAATAATATAGTCTCTAGCCGCTGGGTCAATCCCTCCAATAGGTTCATCTAAAATATAAAGTTTCGCTTTCCTACTCATAACAAGAATTAATTGTACTTTTTCTTTAGTACCTTTAGACATTGTCTTTAATTTTTGATTTAAATCAAGGTCTAACTTACCTATTAACTCTTTCGCTTTATCTATTCTAAAATCTTCATAAAAGTCTTTAAAATAGTTAAGTAACTCTAATACTGTCATATTATTATTTAGATAGTTTTTATCAGGCAAGTAAGAGATTATCTTTTTAGTTTCAACTCCAAGGTCTAAGCCATTTACTTTAATAGTACCAGAATCTTCTTTTAATAAATCATTTATTAATTTAATAAGGGTCGTCTTACCACTTCCATTTGGTCCTAAAAGTCCTACTATCTTACCTTTAGGAATACTAAAAGTAACATCATCTAAGACTTTGTTATTACCATAACTTTTAGTTATATGACTAACTTCTAATAAAGCCATTAAATTTCACTCTCCTTTAATATTTTCTTAATATCAGTATCACTATATCCTAAAGATTTTAAATTATTAATAAAATCTTGATATAGAGTTTTAGCAACTAATCTTTTTTCTTTTAAGATAAACTCCTTATCTTCAGTAACATACTTACCACTAGTTCTAACAGTATAAATAAATCCCTCTTCTTCTAATCCTTGTAAAGCTTTCTGCATTGTATTAGGATTTACTTGATATTTTAAGGCAAAGTCACGAACAGAAGGTATTTTACTACTTGGAAGTAACTCTCCTTTAAATATCTCTTTTTTAATTATCTCTTCTAGTTGTAAATAGATGGGTTTATCATTATCAAAAACATAACTTATAATTATCACCTCTTTTGTATTACTTACTTAATACAGTTATACAATAAATATATGTTAATGTCAATAGAAATATGATTCTAATTGTACTATTTATAATAATTAGATATAATAAGTGAAAAAGGAGAGCTTTACATATGGAACATGAATTATGTAATTACAAAAGAATAAATATTAAAGATATATATAGAAGTGATGATTATACTTTTGTATATTTAGATAACGAGCAAAAACTATTAGTAAAGGATAAAAAAATATATGATATTTCCTGCTATAGTTCTTTTCATAAAGTTATTACTATGAATAATATAGACTATGCTGTAGTAATAAAAGATAATACTTTGCATTTAATTAATATTGAAACTAAGACAATAGTTTTTAAAGATTTTAAAGCTTATGATATTAATAAAGAAGATGAAAAATGTCTAAAAGTAATTATGAAAATAGGTGGTGGAGATGATGCTATCTATAATATTGAGACAAAAGAATATTTAAGTATCCCTACTGATTATGAATTTGAACATTCTCTAGAAAATAATTTATATGTTTTTAGTGAAAAAGATAATAGTTTTGAAAAAAAGTTTAAAGATAGAAAAAGAGTTATTCTTAATGCTAATGGAAAAGAATTGTTAAAAGACATTACAGGATGGATTAATTATAGTGGTAATTATTTAGTTATTGATAATAATGATAAAATAAGGATTATTAACTTAAATGACGAAGGCAATATCATAGAAAAAACAGTAGAGTCTAATGACAAATTACTTACTAAGCCCATATATTATGATGAAAAAATAGTATTAGTTAAAAATGAATTAATAGAAATATATGATTTAGATTTAGAGTTAATTAACAGTATTGAAGTAAATGATTTAAATAACGTTGTAGATTATGAACTTACTAACAATACATTAAAATTTTATATTTCCTATCAAGATACTAATAAACATCTTTTTGTTAATTTAAAAAATGGAAAGACTATCTCTCATGTTAGAATAGAGCCATATCCATGGTGGATTCCTACTACTTATATAGGTAGAGAAAAAATAGAAGATGAAAAACAAGATTATTATTTTTATGATGAAGAGTTTAATTTCAAAAGAAAAATAAATGGAGAAAAAGTTTATAGTATTGATAGTAAAAAAGAGTGTATGTTTTATATAGAAAGCGATAAAAGAAAACAATTTCTTAATATGGAAACAGGTCTATTAAAAGATATTTCTTATGATAATATGTATTTTCATTTATCCCTTCCCTATGGTTATGGAGTTAACTTTGATAGTGAAACAATGGATTTCTTTGATGAAGAATTAAACATTATTATAAAAGATTTTAATTATAAAAAATATAATATAAGTCCATCACATACAGAGTTTAGTTATTTTATTATTAATGATTATCTTTGTATTTCAAAACATGTTATCGATGGTGGTGGTTTATCCCATTTTAGAAAAATCATTGAAAGAAACGGAGGACAAGTTATATTAGATACCTATGACTGTAAAGTTTATCCTTTAGGTAACTATATTCAAATAATTAAAGATGGAGAAACTAAATACTTTAATACTGAAACTGGTGAGTTTACTTCTCTTACTATAGAGGTTCCTGTTAATGAAAATGGAAAAATAGATATTAACAAAACACATAACTTAAATGAATCTTTATCTTTAGTAGATAAAAGTTATCAGAAAACTAAAAAGATGCTTTAAGAAATATGAGCATCTTTTTAATTCTTTAATTTAAAAGTTTTAGGGGCATAGTTATATATTAAGAATAGCGATATCACAGAATAAAGTATGACAAAGATTATCATGATAATTCCAAAGATAAAGGTAGAAACTTCTATTCTTGAGATATAATAACAGGCCCAGTAAGTTATTAGGCTAGCAATTGTATAAGTTGTACTTTTCATTTCCATGCCAATATTATAAGGTTGTAATAAATAATATAAGACTAAGTTATGGATAGAAAAGAATATAGACATAGAGATAATTGATAATATGATAATTATATAGTTTAAAGGATTAGAGGTTCCTCCACTTAAGAATAAAAGTATGGCAAGAACTAGAGCAAGAACCACTGTTGGTAATAAGTTAATGACTATTACTGTTTTTAATCTTTCTCTAAATAAAGATAAAACTATTTTAGGCTCTCTATAAAATCTATAAAATAACATCGAATGGTCACAGTTCATAAACATAGCATTAGTAATATTTTTACCTGTATTAATAAAGTACATTATAAATAACATATAAGGTAGTAGTAATAAAGCAAAGGTATTGATACCTTGTTTTAAGACAGGAACAAAGAAAATAAGTATTCCTAAGATTATTCCTATTACCAAGATAATAACAGTCATCTTTTTAGCACTATCGATTAAGAGTTTCCTATGTCTTTTTACAAATAAATCATGAAAATAGGCAAAGCCACTCTTATCACTAGTTATACCTTTATCAAGAGTAATCTGTTCCCTACTCGTTTTTGTTAATTGTTCCCTATTATTAGATGCATTAACAACAAAGATATTATCATGCTTTAATAATTCTTTACATAGATATTGATAGTTATTATAAGTTAATACTTTTCTAAAAGAGATAATTCCAAGTATAAAGGTAATAACAAAAATTATATAGAAAACATTAACTGGTATAACTAGATTAAAGTATGGTAATAAATATCCTATTAATAAAAGAGAGATTATTAAGAAAAAATATAAAGCCCATGATTTAGGTTTATTCTCATTTATAATGATATTACTCTTTTTCATGCGATAAAAGTAGAAGGCAATAGCAATTGATTTAACACATAATGTAAATATTACTAACATTAAGGCTTGATACCATGTAATAACATTAAAGAATAAGAGAATTAAGGATACTAATTGTCCTACAAAGATACTTCCTAAGAAATAAATAAAGTTAGGAACAATATAGTCTTTTGCCTTCATTTTCATTAAGACGATTAAATAATATTTATCTCTTGTAGGATTAAATATTTCTGTATTAGCAAAAGAACCAATTAAAGCTAGAAAGATATAGATATGTATTATGTAACTAACATCAAAACTTTTATAAAGAGTTAATGGTAATAACAAGAATATATAAATATAAAGTAGTTTATATCCAAAAGTCCTAATTAATTCTCTTATAATAAAGATTATAAAACTAATTACTTTAAAACTCTTAAAGCCATAAAACTTAGCAGGTATTAACTTACCTATTAAAGGCAGTTTACTAAAACCATAAATAATCTGATTAACAGTATAAGCATTTTTTACTCTTAAAGATATTAAAAATTTATTAAGCATCTTCTTCACCTTTTAAGACATTAATTATCTTATTCTTTAATTCTTTATCTGTTAATTCATCTCTTTTTATTTCTAAAAGCTCCCCTTTATTTAATACTACTATCTCATCACATAAATCTAGAGCAAGTTCCATAATATGGGTAGAAAAGATAAGAATTCTATCCTTCTTCATTTTCTTTAATAACTCTTTCATCTCTTCTGCTACTACAACATCAAATGATGTTAAAGGCTCATCAAGTAATAAGATATTAGGACTTGCTATTAAATAGATTAACATCTGCATTTTATTCTTCATACCATGAGAATAATCTTTCATTAATTTATCTCTATCTTCCACATCTATCTTAACTATATCAAAATATTCATCTATAGTTTTTTAATCTTTAATATTATCTTTATTAATATCTATAAAGTATTTTAAAAACTCTCTTCCTGTTAAGAATTCAGGAACAACAGGAGTTGATAGAACATAGCCTATATCACTACTTTCTATTTTTTTATTAGACTTACCATCACTTAAATAAAACTCTCCACTATCACATTTTAAATCTTCATTTAAGCAGTTAAAGAAAGTTGTCTTACCTGCTCCATTTCTTCCTAATAATCCATAAATCTTACCACTTTCAAATGTAAAATTAATATTTTTAAGAACGCACTTTTTATCAAAGTTTTTACTTAGATTTTCTATTACTAACTTCATAATTACTCCTCATTTCTTTTTTAAGTCTATCATAGGTAAATCTAAATATCAACAACTATAATTACTACTTAAAATTATATACTTTATAGTTATTTATAATATCTTTACTTATCTTAAGATTTCCCCTACCAACACCTAAATTATAGTTCTCTTTTCTTGTACCGTGATAGTCACTTCCTCCTGATATTAATAGATTTCTTTTCTTTGCAAAATTAATTAAATAATTAGTTTGTTCCCCAGTAAAAGTTGTATAGAAGCATTCTATTCCATCTAAATTAATCTCATTATAAAGTTTATCTAGGAACTTTTCTGTATCAGTAAATTTATATTGATAAGGATGTGCTAAAAAAGCAATACCTCCATTTTCATGAATAATACGAACCACTTCTTTAACTTTCAAATAAAAATTTGATTTATCAATAAATAAAACACTATTCTTATTATTTATCCCTCTTCTTAAAAAGTCACTAAAATCATCCCAAATATTTTCTTTTATTTTCTCTTTATTACTTTCGTATTTAATTAACTCATTATAAATACCACGTTCAAAGAATTCACTTTCAAACTTTTTATATCTTTCTTGGTGAAACTCTAGTCCTAATTCTTCTATCTTATCAAGTAATTTATTATATAAAGAAGAAGTATTTTTACTAATTTTCTCAGCATTATAAAATTCTTCTAAATATTTATTAACATTCTTATAATCAAAACCATAGCCTAAAATTTCTATTAATCTATTATCAAAAATAGTAGTAAATTCACATCCTACTATAATATCCCCCTGATATATTTCTTTTACATTAAAATTTTCCATTTCAAAGTAAGCTTTACAAGTATTATGGTCTGTAATAGAAATAACCTCTAAGCCTAAGTCTTCCGCTTTCTTTAGTAGTTCTGTAACTGTATCTGTTCCATCAGAATAAGTTGTATGCATATGTAAATCTATCATTATTTATTCACTCCTTGATATATCTTTAAAGCATCACCTAATATATCTCCATATTTTTCAAGATAGTTTTTAGTATGTTCAGTCATGTTAGATGGTAAGTCATCTACATTAAACCACTCTAGTTTCTTACTTTCATTATCATTTACTCTTAACTCACCACTGTACTTTTTTACTACAAAGATAGCAGTAATATCATATAACTTATCTCCATTAGGATACTCTCTATAAGTATCTTTTCCTGATAATACTTTTACCATCTCTAAATCAATAATATCTAAATTTGTCTCTTCTTTTAATTCTCGTCTTGCCACTTCTTCAAAGCTTTCTCCTAATTCCATCGCTCCACCTGGAAAACCATACTGATTATAATCAGTTCGAAGTTGCATTAATACTTCATCTTTATCATTAAAAACAAATAAACCTACTCCTGCAGTTAAAATTGGATTATGCCCTACATATTTTCTTAAATCTTTAATATAACTCATACTAATTCCTTTCTCATTATATATCTAATTTTACCACCATACATTAACTTCTCTTTATATTTTTTATAACCTGTCTTTTCTAATGTTTTAAGGCTTGCTAAATTATCAGGATGAACAGTTGCATAAGAGTATTTTATACTAGCATCTCTTTCTTTCATTATAGATTCTGCTTTTAAAATTAAACTCTCTTGTAAATGATTTCCTCTATATTTTGGTAATACTCCAGCATTATCCATTTCAATAGATAAAGATAACTCATCTTTAGGTATTTCTTCTGCAAGTTCACCAGTTGGATTAATATGTCGCTCTGCTATTAGAAAGCCTGCTAAAGTATCTTTATATAAAGCTTTAACAATAATAGCATTATCCTCTAGTTTCTTTAATATCTTATCATATTCCATTAAATCAATAGAATACCATTCTTTATGTTCCAAGTTTTCATAAATTATTTTACAAACTTCAATAACCGTTTCTATATCATTACTATTTCCTTCTTTGATAATAAATTCCATAACATCCTCCTAAAATGGGTAAACAAAATTACCATTATCATAATCATCCATCAATTCAAAAAAATAATCCATATTTTCTTTTATCTCTTCACATAAATCCTCATATATTTCACTACTAATATGATTATTCTCATTCATACATTTATAAAACTTCTTAATACTAGTAGAATATTCTTTGATAGATGATTTACTAGACCACATACATTTTCTAATAAACCAATCACTCAAAAATTCAAATACTTTATCCGGACCATCTTCCATTTTAGTAGGTTCATAGTAATTTAAATAAGTATTAAGAAAAAACTCCATATTATATAAATGTTTCCTTATCGTCTTTTCAGCTAATCCTTTATCTTTTAAATATTTTTCAAACTCTAAAAGAAAGATATCATTTCTTTTAACATTTTTATTAACTTCTTTTTCATAATTATCCATATATTATCACTCCAAACTTCTTATATATTAACTTTATCATATTTATTTATCAGTTACTAGTTAATTTAGAGTTTTCTTGAATAGGAATAACACTAATTCTAATAATATTCATATAAAGCTTCATTCCTTTCACTTCGTTCAAGGCACACATAGGAATTAAAACCTTGAACTAAATTTATTTTCCCATATAATAACAGTCATGAAGGAGTGTGTACTACAAAGCACGGAAGGAGGAGTTGCAGACTTCCTGTAACTCTTGGGATTAAACCAGTATATAAAGCAGTGCAAATGCAGTTGTTTCAAGCACACATAAGTAGTTCCTTTGAGACTGTAGATTAATCATTGACTTTAGTTAATTCTTAGTGTTAACTGCATAGACAACTCACTCCTTCAAAAATATTTTGAAAGGAAGGGTTTATTTATGGAAGTTATTTATCCAAAAGTATGTGGAGTTGATGTTCACAAAACTTTTATTGTCGCAGTTATTTGTGATTCAACTAACCAAATACCTAAATATCTTAAAAAACGTTTTTCTACCTTTAATAACAGTTTAATTGGTTTTAGAGAATGGCTTTTAGAAAACGACTGTCAAAATGTATGTATGGAATCTACCGGCAAGTATTATATTCCTGTATACAATGCATTAGAAGGTTTTATTTCTAATGTCGTCGTTGCCAATCCTAAATGGGTTAAATGCATCAAAGGTGAGAAAGACGATAACAAGGATGCAAAATGGATTGCAGACTTGTTTAAGTTAGGTATTGTTCGTTCTAGTTTTATTCCTTATAAAGACTTTAGAGTCTTAAGAGAATTTACTAGATATCTTTACAAACTTACCTGTAATAAAACATCTGAAAAGAATAGGTTTATTAATGCTCTTACTGTTGGTAATTGCAAACTTGATATGGTTTTCTCTGATATCTTTGGTAAATCTAGTCAAGATATCATTGATATCATATTAAATAATGATTCTTTTTCAGATGAAGATATTATAAATTGTCTTCGTAAAAATTGCAAATCATCTAAAGATGACATTATATCTTCTATTACTGGTATTACTTTTACTAATGAACAAAAACTAAGAATTAAACATATCAAAGATCACATTGATTATTTAACTAACGAAATTAATGATTTAAGAGAAACTGTTGATACTTTAGTTGCTCCTTATGAAGATTATATTAATCTTCTTATGATAATTCCTGGTATTGATAGAAATTCTGCAATTACTATTATTTCTGAAATAGGAACTGATATGTCACAATTTTCTAGTCATCATAGACTTGCTTCTTGGGCTGGACTCGCTCCAGGTTGTAATGAGTCTGCTGGTAAAAAGAAATCTGTTAAAATATCTCGTGCTGGTGTTTATCTTAAACCTTGTCTAGTTGAGGTCGCACATAATGCTGTTAAAGATAAAACTAACACTTACTATGCTAATAAATTTAATAAGATTTCTAAACGTCGTGGTAAGAAACGTGCCCTCATTGCTATTGCTAGAAAGATTTTAGTTGCTATCTATCATATGCTATCTACTGGTGAGGCTTGGAATCCTTGTGACTTATCATCTAATGAAACCTCTGATAAAGATAGAATAAAATATACCAAAAACAACTTTAAACAATCTCTTAAACAATTACTTTCTTTAGGGCTTACATCTGATGAACTATTAGAAATACTTAATCAGAATGCCTCTATTTCTGATAGTTAAATTTTCGACTTAACTTGGGGTAAGGGGAAGTCTGCCCTTTTTTAGGTTTTTCCCTAAAATAAATTTAGTTTTATTTTTCAGATTAATTCTCCTTTAACACAAAACTTAATGTAATTATACTAATTAATCTATTACTTTTACAAGTATTTACATTTTAATTAGGCGGAATTCCACCGATTTAAAATATCTGCTATTTATATAGCACTTTATGTACCTGCTTTATCAGTTCCTTTTTTACTCCACTATCTCCTATTAAGGTAATAGAAAAAGTTTTATAACCTATTCTATTTATACTAGCACCACAGTGATATACTATCTCATCATCTATAATAAAATATCTATCATGAAATGTATTATTATATATAACAGTTAGGTTTTTATATTGTTTATTATATCTTTCTATATCTTGTAATGTGAGTAAATTATTAGATTTAGTTATAATTGTTACATCTGCCTTTAATCTTTTTACAATATCTAATATTGTATTGTCTGCATAAGCATCTATTATTGTCAGTTTCTTTTTAGCACTATTTAATATTTCTTGTATTTTAGAATAAGCATCATATATTTGTCCGTTAAAATAGACTTCCGTAGACTTTCTTTTTTCTTCAAACTTTTGAAATGAATCTTCTAATGTTCTAATTTTATCATGATCTTCTAGTACCATATTATATATATATTTTTGCTCTAACAAATTAGTTGAGACATATTTTCTCATTGCTACAAAAGCATTAATTATTTTAATGCTCATGTTTATTGCCATTTCAGAATGCAATACACTAGAAAGCATCGCAACACCTTGTTCTGTAAAAACATATGGATTATATCTTCTTCCACCTCTTATGTTTGAGGTTCCAATTTGGAACCTCAAAGCATTATATTCTTCATCAGTTAATCTAAACATAAAACTTTCAGGAAATCTTGCTATATTCCTTTTTACTGCTTTATTTATATCTTTTGTACCATTTACACATTCGTAAAGTCTTGCTAAATCACTATCTAGCATCACTTGAACACCACATACTTCATAGATTAAATTTTCTATATCAATATTATCCTTTAGTATAACTTCATTCAACTTTACCTTACCTCCTTACTTTTTAACTTATAAAATTTGTATAGTTTAAATATACTGGTACTTTATCCTTGAATCAACGATATTTTACCTCCATTTTTGTAATTTAATACCATAAAAAACAATTCAGCGAATGTCGTAAGAAATGTCGCAAGAAGTGTCATAAGAAATGCCATAAGAAAAATATATAAATAGCCTTTCACTTATATGATATACTGTTTATTATTTTTTCTTTCGCAAATTTAATAAAGTTATAGATTCTAAATGATAAGTATTTGGAAATTCATCTACTAGTTTGATGTAATTTAGTTCGTAACAACTATCTAAAAGATTAATATCACGAGCAAGGGTTAAGGGATTACATGAAACATAGATAATATTTTTTACTTTTAATGATAAGAGAAACTCTATTAAATCTTTAGAAATACCACTTCTTGGAGGGTCTAGAATAATAGTATCAGGAACAAACTTTAGTTTATTAATAACTTTACTAACATCTCCTAAATAAAACTCTGTATTAGTAACATTATTTAACTTAGCATTATTTCTAGCATCCCTCACTGCATCTTCAACTACTTCAATACCAATTACTTTTTTAGCATAGTCACTTACTAATAAACTAATTGTACCTGTTCCACAGTATAAGTCATAGATAATACTACTATTTAGTTTTTTTACTATATCAATAACTTCTTTATATATTAAACTAATCCCCTCTTTGTTTACTTGAAAGAAAGAATCTTTTCTTACCATAAACTTTTTAGATAAAACTTCTATCATTAAAGATGGAACACCACTGATTAGTTCATCATTATAGTATAAAGAACTAACCAAGGATGAGAAGAACTCTTTAATTGATTCTTTAGATTCATCTCCCTCTAATATTAACATAAGCTTACCATCTAAAGATTTAATAATCGCTTTAGTTAGTTTCTTATGTACTTTAATAAAAGAGTTTAAAGAGGCAGTTAAAGTTATAATATCACTATCTAATAAATTACATTTATCAATTGATATCAAATTATTAGACTCTTCTTCATAATAGCCAAGCCTTTCTTCCTTAATATGATAAGTTACTTTATTACGATAGTTATAACATTTAGTAGGAATTATTTCTAGATTATCTAAATTATAATTTGTATATTTAGAGAAAATATTCTTAACTGTATTTTTCTTAAACTCTAACTGTTCATCATAAGTTAAATGTCCTATCTGGCATCCACCACAAGTTTGATAATAAGGGCAATATTTTACTTTAAGATGGTTACATCTTTTACCTATAGAATACCTTTTCTTATCTTTTACAATATTAATAGATACTTCTTCTCCCACTTTTACTTTGGGTATAAATACTACTTTATTATCTATTTTGGCAATACCTCTACCTTGATGGTCATAATCTATTATTTTAACTTCCATAAACTTCACCTAATAATAGGTTACTACAAAATCGGTTAAAGAAAAAGAAATTTATAATATTTTTCATTTTGGTAATACTAAAAGTGAAATGAGGTGAACTTATGCTTGTAGATGAGATAAAGAAGGCTTTTGGTAATGCCACTGATTTAATTGTTAGACCTTTTATTATAGATAATAGAAAAATAACTCTTGTGATGAGTGAAGTTTTAGGTAGTTCTGATTACGTAAATGACTTTATTTTAAAAAAACTTTTGACTATCAAGTTTCAAAGTAATGATATTGGTAATGAACTTCTTAACTTTATTCCTACTAATAATGGAAAAATATTAAATAAACTAAGTGATATGAATGACTATATTTGTATGGGCTTCGCTCTTTTAATTTATAGTGATAATGAGGCCATTGCTATAGAAGCTCGTGCTAGTGTTGATAGAGGTATAGGTGAAGTTAATAATGAAGCTAGCATAACGGGAAGTAAAGATGCTTTTAATGAGAATTTTAATACTAATGTGGGACTTATTAGAAGAAGAATAAGAGACTGTAATTTATATGTAGATGGTATGTTTGTGGGAAGGTCTAGTAAGACTAAAGTTGGTGTTTTATATATGAACAATATTGCTATTAAGAAAAACGTTGATGATATTAAGAAGAAACTTAAAAAGATTAATGTTGATGGCATAATTGATTCTGGTAACTTAAAGAGTTATTTAGATAGTAAGACTAACTTTTTCTTTCCTACAATTACATCTACAGAACGTCCTGATAAAGTTGCCCAAGCCCTACTTGAAGGTAAGATTGCTATAGTCTCTGATAACTCTCCTTTTGTTTTAATTACCCCTACCTTTTTTGTTGACTACTTACATACTAGTGATGATTATTATGAGAAAGCGATTAACACTTCTTTTATTAGAATCGTAAGATTTCTTGCGCTTTTTATCGCTATCTTTACTCCGGCATTATATATCGCTTTAACTACTCATAATCAAGATATATTACCATTATCGTTATTCTTAAACTTTATGGAACAAAGAGAGTCTGTTCCCTTCTCGGCTTTAATAGAAGCACTATTTATGAGTATATCTTTTGAAATATTAAGAGAAAGTGATATTAGAAAACCTGCTAGTATGGGAACATCTGTCTCTATTTTAGGAGGACTAATTCTAGGAGATGCCGCTGTTAGTGCCGGTATTATCTCTCCTATTATGATTATAGTCATATCAATATCAGCAATATCTGGTCTTGCTTTCTCATCAGTTGAAATGATTTATGCTCTTAGATGGTGGAGATTTATTATGTTATTTCTTGCTATGTTCTTTGGCCTATTTGGTATCTTTGTAGGGTTCATTATTCTTCTAGCCTCTTTAGTTACAACCTCTTCTTTATCTTTACCATACCTCGCCCCTTTTTCACCTTTTATTAAAGAAGAGATTAAAGATACTATTATTAAAGGAAGCCATAAAAAGGTAAGATTTAGGAATCCACTTCTTACTAAAAATAAAATAAGGGAGAAAGAGATATGAAAAAGATTATTATATTATTAATAGTATTGTTAATATTTTTAGGATATACTCCATATAACGAATTAAATAGTCTAGCAGTTGTAGATACTTTAGGTATAGAATTTACTGATAATAAATATTATCTTTATCTAAATGTTATTAATGATGATAATAAAGTCTATAAAGTTACGGGTGATAGCCTTGGTGAAGTATTCTTAAAAGCAAGAAATATTGATAATAAAAAGACTTATTATAAACATCTAGAAGTAGTAATATTTAATACTAATATTTTAAATGATACTACTCTTAACTTCTTTAAAGATGAATTTACTTCTATTGATTATCTAGTACTTGCAACTTCTGATAATTTAAGTGATTTATTTAATAAATATCATAAAAGAAGTGATTATAAAAGCTTTATTAGAAAAGAAAAAGAGTCATCTGCATCTATTATAAATACTACTTTTAAAGAATTATTAAGTAGCAGTTTAGATGATGTTAAAGACTCATTTTTACCCCTTGTTAGTTATAAAGATAATCTTATCAGTAAAGGAGTTTATATACCAAGTAAAGCTATTACTTTAGATAATGGGATGGCAAGAGCTAATTACTTACTTAATGGGAAAATAGATACTTTTAATACCAAGATAGAACTTGATAATAAGAGTTATGAAGTAGTCTTATATGATTTAAAAGCTAGTACTAAGTATAAAGATAATACTATTAAGATAAAGATAACAGGTAATATTGACTCTCCTGATAGTAATGATTTAACTAAATTAAAAAAGAAAGCTTCTAAGATGTTAGAAAATAATATAAAAGAATTATTAAACAGTGAAAAAGATAATAAATATAACATCTCTAATACTATTAATCATATTTATTTAAGAAAAAGAAAACTTGATTATAATACTTACAAAAATACTAATATAAGTATAGATATTAATCTATTAGAAAAGGAGAAGAACAATTATGACTAATAAAAAAATAGGATTATTACAACTAGCAAGTCTAACCTTTTTTCTTTCTATATCATCTTTTCCTCTATTTATAGAAAAAATTATTAAAATAAGTAAAAGTGATACTATTATTAGTATTATCTTAGGCTCTCTTTTAACTTTAATTATATTTAAAGTAATATTATCTCTAAGAAAAAAAGTAAAACCCAAAAACAAGTATTTAAAAATCTTTATATCTATATTATTATCTATTATCTTTATATATTTATTATTAGAGACTACTACTTTTATTAAAGATACTTATTTAAGTAGTGGTAACTTCTATAGTATTCTTATTCTTCTTTTATTAATGTGTCTAGTTATATCTTTAAGAGAGTTTAGGGAACTTACTAGTTTATCTTTAATACTTTTATTTATCTTTATACCTTTATTTATAATTAATATTATAGGTAGTTCTTTTAGTATAGATTTAACTTATTTAAAAGTACCTTTTACAAGTAGTATTACTAATATAATTAATGGTGGCCTCCTATTTTTTGTTTATGAAATAATTCCTTTATCACTACTTTTATTTATTCCTTATAAAGAGATTGATGCATTAAAAAAGCAAGATAAGTATTTATATCTTGCAATAATTTCTGGTATTATAGTAATAATTATAGATTACTTATTATTATATTTCTCTTCTAGTATTAATGTCTTAACTAGTTATAACTATCCTTTTATGTTAACGATAAATAGTCTTTCTAGTACCTTCATTTTGGGTAGACTAAGTTATCTAATAAGCTTCTATTTATTATTCTCACAACTTATTACTCTATCGCTAATTATTTGTGTAATTAAGCAGTTAATGTGGAACAAGTATAACCTAAAGACTCAAGAGTAGTAGTCTGAGTATCTAATGGTTGAAAGAAAGTATCTAAGCTAGTATTAGTAGGATTAGCTTCTTTCATCTCTCTTGTTAAAGTAAAGATAGTAGATAAGCCATTAGTAGTCTCTTCTACTAATCCTGAATTTCTTATTGTAGCCATTTCTGTTAGAACAGGATTATCTGTAACAGTATTATCTACTACTTCAGGAGCTTCATATGTAAAGGTTACTTTATTTAAGGTATTATCTCCATAATTACTAGTAATAGTAACGTTATAAATCATTGTTCCCACTGTAACTTCTCTTCTACATGTTAAAGCTGTCGCACTGCTTACTCCCGCATCATTATTATTAGAAGAATTTATATTAGTATCAGTTGTACTTTCATTAAAGAATACTCTAAATAATGGAGGAAGAGCGATTAAAATAATTAAAACTACTATTAATAGATATACAAAGATATTTATAATAGAACTTTCTTTTTTTTCTTTCATTATTCATCCTCACTTTCTTGCTTATCTAGTTTTTCTTTTCTTCTGATATTAATAATAAACTTAGAAATATAAAAGATTAAGAAAAATAATGGGAATACTGGAAATACCATAAAGAAATAATAAAAGAATATATTTTCATCAATAGCATTTAAAGCTCTAACATTCTCTGTAAAAGCTAGAGAAAAACCAATAGAAACTGATAAAAGTATGGCCGTAAAAATTATTCCCATAACATTACTCCAATAATTAATTACAAAATTAGTTCTATTTAGGTCTTTCTTCTTATTATGATGTTCATATATCTTTGTTCCTATAAAAAATAAAATAAGAATTACTATTAAGGGAATTATTACATAATAAAGTAAAACCCTCATATTTTCTTCACTATAAACCGTTTGTGTCACTTATCATCACCTATTATAATAATAACACAGTCTTAATTCTACTTCAACTTAAAAAAGAGAACTTTTTTGTTAGTTTACATGTTCTCTTTTTCTAAATTTAATAAATATTCTTTTTTCTCTATGTCAGAAACATAAGTTCCTATTGTCTTATCATCTTTAACTACTCTATGGCATGGTAGAAGAATAGGACAAGGATTTTCGTTTAATACGGCAATAACAGGACTTGTCATTTCTTCATTTCCTAAAAATCTAGCGACATCTTTATAAGTTAATGTTTCTCCATATGGTATATGACTTACTACTTCTAAGACTCTTTTTTCAAGTCCTGATACTAAATAATTATAAAAGGAAAATGAAGTAAGTTCTCCTTTAAAATATAAATCTAATTCTTCCTTGACTTTAATACTTAATCTATTCTCTCTTTCTTCTTCAGTTTGTTCATCAATAAAAGTTAATGATAAGACATCATAATGACTAGTATTAATTCTAATTATTCCAATAGGGCTCTCATAAAAAGAAAGATAACTAACATGCATAATAACTACTCCTTAAAACAATTTTACAAATAGACTATAGAATATCAAGGTGAGTGGTTTACCTACTAATATTATAATAAGAAATTTTCTAAAGGTCAAATTACTTATGCCTGAAATATAACATAATAAATCATCTGGGGCTCCTGGTAAAAGAATTCCCCAAAAGAATATTGCTTCAAACTTTTTTGTTCTAATATATTTTAAGTATTTATTAATTGTCTCTTCTTTAAATAGTTTTTTTATAAGAGGAAGACCAAAGTTTCTACTTAGCATATAGGCAAATACACTACCTAGTGTTAGACCTAAGTAATTATAGATAAAGCCTTCTATTGGTCCAAAAGCAAGAGTTCCTGCAAGACAAGAAGCACCTCCTGGTATAACAGGGAATACTACTTGAACTATTTGAATAAGTAAAAAGATTATGGGACCGATAATACCATAAGATTTTATTTTATCTACTAAAAGTTCAGGACTCGTCAAAAGATTCATCTTGATAGCATAGATGATAAAAGCCACTAGAAGTATAGTTATGATAACTGTCATAATTGTCATTATTCTCTTTAATCTTTGTCCATCTTTATCCATCTTTATTCCTCCATTTATTATTGTAACCCAAACTATTATTAATTACTACTATTATTCTTTCTCATTTACATCTAAAGCGATTTCTGCAAGTTTTTTAGCAGTATCTAAAGTACTCGCTGTCATTAAAAATCTATTAGTATGACAAAATAATGAGCCTTTTATTCCTGTTACTTCTTCTAAATCACTATTAGAAAGACCTCCCCAGCTCTTTGGAAAATAGACTCTACTAGTTTTATCAGTAGTACTAATAGGAACTGTTTTAATACCATAACCTCCTCTATTAGAAGGATAGATTACAAATTTTATTTTTTTACCAGCAAGAGATGTTAAGACTGTCTCTTCATAAGGTAAATATTCATCTAATATAAGTAGTGGTCCTTTAGTTTTATTAAGAAGTTTTTTTACTTTATCCCCAGCTTCTACTTTACCTACTACATTCTTTAACTCTTCAGTTAATATAGACTCTGCAAGATTAACGGCTTTAATAAACTGTTCATCTTCATTATCATTACTTAAGTAACTAGGATTATATATTTTAATAATATCGCTTACTGTCTTTACTTTATAATTTGCTTTCACATCAGGAAAAATACCATTATCGATGGCATCTATTCCTTCTATAAAGTCTTTTACAAAATAATTATAGATAGCTTTAGTATTTTTTAGTTTCATTTTCTTTAAAAAGTCTATACCAAACTTTTCAAAAAGGAGTCCAAATGATGAGTATTTTATTCCATTATCTCTAACTCTAGCATCACTTTGATGATGGTCAAACTTACCTTTGCCAATATCATAAACAAGGGTATTAGGTGAGATATCTATAGGTACTTCACTTACTCTTATGACTTTAAAACTACCAAAATAAAGAGAAAGAAAAGCAGTTGCAAAAACTTCATCAGCATGCATTGTACCATTATGAGTAATACCATTTGCTTCCTTTATATCTTTAACTAATGTAATCATTTTTCAACCTCCTTTTCTATATTACCAGTATGTTCTATTTTTTCCCAAGTTAAATCTTTATTTTTCAAAGCCAAATACAAACACTTTACATAGCTTGCTAAAAATAAAGGGTTAAAAAACAAGGATTTTATCTTCATCTTTCTATTTAGTCTTAGATTATCTTTTTCTTTTATTAAAAGTATTCCTGTAAATAGTAATAGGACAATGTAAATTGCAAGTATTATTAAGAAAAATTGTAATAGTAAAGTATAAACTTCTATCTTTACAATAGAATTAGATATTATTCTAAAGATTAGATTTGCAAGGTATAAAATAACACTAATAACAAACAAAACATAGGGTTTTACTCCTACTAAAGCAATATAGACAGAAGGATAGTTATTATCTTTTCTACTTGCTTTATTCTTTAGTAAAGGATAATACTTTCTTCTTGAATCAAAATAACCTTTTACCCATCTTGTTCTTTGTTTAATCGTCGTAGCATAATCAGTTGGTTGTTCATCAAAGTACTTGGCTTTAGTATTGTAAAAAGAAGTTAAATCATTTAGAGTAGCATATAAAGTAAATTCATAATCTTCTGTTAGACTATTAAAGGGATATCCTCCTAGTTCTTCTAATATTTCTCCTTTAATATAAAATCCTGTACCACTAACAGTTAGAGTTAGATTATGTTTCATTTTATAATTATTAGAGAAGGTATTAATCATCGAAAAAGTTAGAGAAGAACATGCGGAAAAAATACTAGAATTACCATTTTTAGTATTACGATAACCTATACCTATATCATACCCTTCTTTATAAGTTTTAACCATTTCTTTAAAATAATTTCTATCTAAAACATTATCAGCATCGAAGATAAAATATGCATCATAGTGCTTTTTCTTTTTTAATATCTCTTTAATCGCATCGTCAAGGGCATAACCCTTTCTTCTTCTATTAGTTAAATTCTTACGATAGATAATATTAATACCTCTTTCTTTGGCAATAGAAACAGTCTTATCTTTTCTACTTTCAACAATAATATAAATATCTTTAGAATCTATCTTAAATGTTTGCTTTTTTATACTGTCTAAGAGATTAGAGATTACTTTAGATTCATCTCTTGCCGGTATTAAGACAACAAAAGAAGGTTCATCATAAGTTCTTTTTAGTTTTATTTTAGAACCTTTTAAAGCGACTATATATTCTTTAATTAATAAAAACCAAGCAATAAATATTAGAATTAAACAAATTAATGTTATCATACTACTTATCCTTTCTAACTTTAAAGTCCATATTAGGAAAACTTTTAGATAGAACACTATCAGGATAGACTCTATCATATAATCTACCAACTGGAGTGATAGGTTCAATACTCTCTCTTCTCATAGCACTTCTAAATAAAGCAGTCCATGATATAAACATATCAATTATTAAGAATATTAGCAAGAAATAATAGATGATATTACCAATATTTACAGGTATTTTTTCAATTAATTTAGATATAAAAGGATAAATTATTTTGGCAAAGATAAGAGCGAAGGCTCCCCATACTAACATATAAGGAATTGTAGTTCTTCCTCCAATATTTAAAAAGTAACTAGAGTAATCCCAAGACCTCGTATGAGTAAATATTTCTTGTAATAAACTTATTAAGTATTCAAAACCTCCTCCTAATAGGCATCCATAAATATAGGTTTTAATATTAGAATAGTTTGGTTTAACTAATAAATAAACAAAAAGTACTGCCCCTGCTCCATAGATAGGGCTAAAAGGACCATAAATTACTCCTCGTCTTAGTTCCCAGACAATATCTCCTGTGGCAAGATAAACTTTAACTAAATTAAGAATTTGTTCATAAAAAGCTCCAAAGATAGAACCTATTACAAATATTAAAAATAATTTCTTACCACAAAATCCTTTTGCAAATACTTCTCTTTTACTACTCATACTACATACCCCTTCAATTTGGTGTTATAATACCATATTTTATGTGAATTAGCAAGGAAAAGCAACCAAATAATGGTTGCATATGTTAATTATCAATTGCTTACATAAATATTTCTTTTGACCTTGAGTTAAAATTATCATAATTTTCTACTCTTAAATAATAAACTGATATCTTACTACATAGAAAATAAAAACCAAATTGACTAAGAGAATGAATTCTTTTTATTTTTCCCTTTTTATATAAATCAACAATTATATTTCTAACAAAACTACTACTTCTTGAAAAATCAATGTAATAATTATCCAAATAACAATTAGTTAAACACATTTTACCACTTATAATATTATTTTTTATATTTAGCATTGTCTCTTCTTTAAAATCATGATTAAAAGGTATAAATGGAGCAATCATGATATACTCATCTCTAGTCATATCACAAGTATTGGATAAAATCATTCCTTTAGTAATAAAAGTAACTTCTTCACCATCTTGATTTGTATATGAAAATGGAATATTTTCTAAAATATCACCTTGAGATAATATATCTAAAGGTCTAGAAAACCAATTAGGTTTTGTAGTATCAAATTGTTTCATTAAGTCTTTTATCCCATTCTTAATATTTGTATCTATAGTTGGAAATATCTGATAAGTATAATCAATAAATTTTTCAAGCATAATAATCGTAAAAATTTCCTTTTTTTTCTACAGAAAGTCTCTTTATTTCTTTTTCTGCTGCTATTTCATCATCTTTATCAAAACTTATTTCATTATCAAATAATTGTAATATTTCCTCTTTGGTAGTTTTATTTTTAACATAATAGAATACAAAATACTCATCTGGATTTAAATATGTGCCATTACAATTCGCATTACCTATTGTATTGATTGTTTCGACAATAGGATTTGGAGAATATATTTGTGGACTAGTTGTTTGATTTATCATAAACATTTATTACCACCCCCTAATTATATTATTTTATTATTATCTATTTGTTCTTTTAAATTTATATTCTTGTTATAAAATGTTTTAAACATTTCTTCTAAATTTGCTAATTCAGTATTATAATCATCAAAATTATTAAAATTACACTTATCATTAACTTCTATAGAAAATGCTAATAACATTTTTTCTATTCTTAATTTTTTTTCTGATATTAAAGGTATAATAATATTTTGGTTTAAAGCTCCTTGTTCTATTTTCTTAGTAAACGAAACCATCTTTGCATCATTCAAAGATATAATGTAATAATATTTATTATTTATTTTTTGCGAAAGTTTTACTCCAACTTCACAAATATCTTTACTATTTACATTAGTATTGAATATATTAGTTAATATTTTTTCTATAGGGTTTGCATCTTCTTTTTCACAATTAAGGTTAATAGCAGAATATAATATTTTTAAATTGCATTTATTTTTCAAAACATTGAAAACCATGAATGCTCTATTTTTTACATATTCATAACATTTATCAAAATCATCTATAAAATCATTATCAAAGCGAGTAACCAATTGAACATTTATTTTTGACATATTAAATTTTGTATGGCCACCTATAGTATCTGACGTAATTCTTGGAATTATAAAATCTACATTTGTAGGAACTCCTGTCAAATTAAATGGAGAAAAATCTTTATTAAGTTCTTCATCTAAGATTTTCTGGTACTTTTTAAAATCATCTATTTCATTAAACCAAAATGTTACTTGCATAAAATTATATTTCATTAATATTTGTATCTCCTTTCAATGCTATTGTATCAAATAAATATATATAAGTCTACAAATTATATTTAATATTTTCTATATAATTAATAACTTCATTTATTGTTTTATTAAAATCATCATAATTAGTATTAAACCACCTAAGATTAAACTGATGATTAAAGAAAGTATATTGTCTTTTAGCATAATGTCTTGAGTTTTTCTTGATATCATCTTTTACTTCATCTAAAGTTTTTTCATGATTAAAGTATGGAATAAATTCTTTATAACCTATCGCAGTATTTAAAGCTTTAGAAGTATTAAACTCATCTTTTAAAGATTCTACTTCTTCTAATAGACCATTATTAAACATGATATCTACTCTTTTATTAATCTTATCATATAAAGTATTTCTATCAGTAGTTAATCCTATAAAGATAGTATCTTTATATAAAAGGTTATTCCCATTATTAGTAATAGTCTCATTATTTTCTAGTTTATTTAAGAGCCTTACTAATCTTTTTCTATTGTTTACATGAGGTAATTCTTCTACATTATAAGATTTTATTTTATTAAGTATCTCTTCATTAGTTAAATCATTATAAAGATTATTAGTTGTACCTTCTGTAAAATTATAATCATAAAGTGTTGCTTTTAAATATAGACCTGTCCCTCCTACTAAGATAATATTTTTATTTTCTTTTAGAAGCTTATCTATTAAACATCTTGCTTCTTTTTGATAATCATAAACAGAATAGTTTTTATCAAGTGATACATTACTAAGTAAATGATGAGGTACTCCTTCCATTTCTTCTTTAGTTACTTTAGCAGTACCGATATCCAACTTAACATAGACTTGCATAGCATCAAAATTAATAACTTCGGCATTGTATTTTTTAGCTAAAGCTATACTTAAAGCAGTTTTACCAACAGCAGTTGGTCCTAATATGGCAATTATCATAATATCACTATCTTTCTATATTATCTTTATTAAGGCAAAATACTGCATACAAAGGAACAGACTTTATATTATTTTTAAAGCCAAAGTTTTTGGAAGATATTCTAATAGCATACTTAGGATTATATAATTTAATATAATTATTTAAGCTTCTAGATTTAACGTGATTACTAGATTTTACTTCTAAAGGGATAATACTTCCTTTTTCTCCTTGTAAGATAAAATCAACTTTACTTTCATAATCGCCTTTCCAATAATTTAAATTAAGATTATTAATTTTTAAAGAAGTAGCAACATAATTTTCAGTTAACATTCCTATCATAACTTCATTAACCGCTTCTCTATTTTTTATTAAATAAATTGGATATTCACTTAAGTTTGTTAAAAGTCCTACATCATTCATATATAATTTAAAAGAATCTAACTCTTCATACATTTTAAGAGGAACACCTATTTTTGTCTTAACACATTTATTTACGATACATGCATTAACTAACCAATTAATAGCATCTCCAAAAATAGAACTAGAACCACCACTTTTAATTAGTTTATATTGAAACTTTTTATTATCTTTAGCAAGTTGTACTGGAATAGAGTCAAACGTTGCTAAAATCTTATTCGCTTCATTTCCATCTTCACAATATTTTGTAATATCATTTTTATAAGACTCTATTATACTTTTTTGATAATCAATAGCATTAATAAAAGAATTACTATTAATATACTCTTTAACTACTTCTGGCATACCACCAACTACTAAGTAATCATAATATAAATCAAGGGCTTTCTTATGTTGTACTTCTGGCATTTCTTTATTACTATCAAAATGTTCTTTTATAGAATCAAGTAATAAAGAGTTACCTGTATTAATTAAAAACTCATCAAAAGACATAGGATATATTGTTAGAAAATCTACTTTACCCACTGGAAAAGAAAAGTCTTTTTTATTTATATGAACACCAAGCAAAGAACCTGCTCCTATTACATAATATTCACTTGCTTCCTCGCAGAAATATTTTAAGGAAGTTAAGGCTCTTGTATTCTTTTGTATCTCATCAAAGAATATCAAAGTATTATCTTTATCTATTTTTTTATTAAAGACAATTTCTAAATTTTTAATAATATAATCTGGTTCAATATTTTCATCAATAATATTACTAACAATATTATTAGTCTCAAAATTAACATAGATAATATCTTTAAAACATCTATTACCAAACTCTTTTACTAAATATGTCTTACCTACTTGTCTTGCTCCATATAGAAGTAAAGGTTTTCTATTCTTTTTATTTTTCCAATTAATAAGACTTTGCATAGCATTTCTTTCCATATTATCACCTTCTTTAGCAAAATTATATAGCATAACTCCAAAAAAATCAATTATTTTAGTATTTTTTTGGAGTTATAGTTAATTCATCGCTCTTTTAAATAATCTTTCTAAATCATAATTACTATATGTAATAATAGTAGGTCTTCCATGAGGACAAGTAAAAGGATTGTCAGTTCGTCTTAAGTTATCTAAAAGGATTTTAGCAGTATCTAAGTCTAAATAATCATTGGCTTTTATACTCATTTTACAAGCCATAGTAGATGCTGTCTTATAGATGAATTTCTCTTTATCAAATTCACCTTTTTCTAGGGTGATAGCAATTATCTTTTCAATGGCTTCTCTCTCATATCCTTCAAAAAACCAAGTAGGATGACTTCTAACAATGAAAGTATTATCACCAAACTCTTCTAAAGAAATACCAATACTCTTTAGAATATCCATATGTTCTTTAATTCTAATAAACTCATCTTTAGGATATTCTAATCTAATAGGTACTAATAAATCTATAATTTTATAATCGTCTTTTAATAGAGCATTTAAGACTTTTTCATAGTTAATACGTTCTGCCGCTGCATGTTGGTCTATTATATACATACCACTTGAGTTTTCAGCGATTATATAAGTCTTATGAACAATACCTACAGGTATCATTTCTTTGATACGATAGTCATCTTTTTTCTCTTTTTCATCTTCAACTACTTCTTCAGTCTTAGTACCCGTTATCTTATTATCATTATCAAAGTCAAAAGATAATTCTTCTAGATTAGGAGATGCTTCTTTAATAGGTTCTTCTTCATCATCTAATTCATAGTTAATAGTATTAACAGGAAGAGAGTCTTCTACTTCATAAATAGTATTTAAATCCCTAATATTAGCATGAGGTACTAGTAATACTTCTTTTAGTTTAGAACTAATTACTTTCGTAATTAACTCTTTTAGACTATCTAATTTAGAGAACTTTATATCCATCTTTTGGGGATGTATATTAATATCTATTAGAATTGGGTCGACATCTATATTTAAAACTATCATAGGAAACTTATCTTTAGGTATATAAGTATGATAACAGTCTATTAGACATCTATTTAAATCTAAATTCTTAATAACTCTACCATTTACTAAAGTAGTAATAACATTACGAGAAGTCTTGGCTATTTCTGGATAACCAATATAACCTGATATTACATAATCATCGTTTTCACCACTTATCTCTATCATTTTTTTAGCAACATCTATGCCATAGACAGCATAAATTACTTTTAATAAATTACCATCACCACTTGTATTTAATAACTCTTTTTCATTATTAGTTAAAACAAATCTAATAGATGGATATGATAGAGCCATTTTATTAACATATTCGATTATTAAAGCAAGTTCTGTATAAAGATTCTTTAAATACTTTAATCTTACTGGAGTATTATAGAATAAATCTCTAACTTCAATAGTTGTACCCACACTTAAATCACTATTTTCTACACTCTCTATTACACCGCCATTTAAAGAGATACTTGTTCCTACTCCATCTTTACTAGTCTGTAAAAAAACATGAGAAACTGAAGCGATAGATGGTAGGGCTTCTCCTCTAAAACCTAATGTTTCGATATTAAACAAATCATCTAAGTTTTTTAATTTACTAGTAGCATGACGTGAGAATGCAAGCATAGCATCTTCTTTATTCATGCCAATACCATTATCACTTACTACTATTTTCTTAGTACCGGAATCTATTAAGTTAATCTTAATCTCTGTAGACTCAGCATCTATAGAGTTTTCTACTAATTCTTTAACAACATTTAAACATCTTTCTACTACTTCTCCTGCTGCTATCTTATTGGCAAGTATTTCATCCATTACTTTAATAGTTGCCATTAGTCTACCTCACAACTTGAAGATGCTTTTAGTCTTGTAATACCCGAAATAGAGTTAGAACAAGCTGGGCTTTTATAGCCTTTGCATACTAAACAAGCTTCATAATCTATATCCATGTTATATCCAGTATCATTATTTCTCTTAACTATTGCATAACTTTCTAAATTACAAGTCTTACTAGATTCATTAGGATCTTGTAAGCTTTCTACATAACCTTCACAAACTAATTTTTTTACATCAACTACTAAAGATTTACCCTCACTTGGAATAGAACCAGTATGATCAATTAAATAGTTAGTAACACCATCTTTAATATTTTGTTCAAAGTCTTCATAAGTAGCATCTCTAGCTTGTTCTAAATATTTGGATATAGATGTATAAGCAAGAGTCATTAATATACCTAATATAATTATAACAGCAAGTAATTCTAGCATTGTAAATCCTTTTTTATTCATTTTCATTTTTATCCTCCTCATGCAAGACATTATAGAGATTTAAGGCTACAGTATCTCCTACTATTTCACTTAAATCTTCTATACTTGCTTCCCTCATTTTTTTCATAGAACCAAATTTCTTTAATAATTCTTTACGTCTTACTTCACCTATTCCTGGTATTAAATCAAGGTAACTTGATAGTAGTCCTTTACTTTTAATATTACGATGATAACTAATGGCAAAGCGATGGACTTCTTCTTGAATTTTAGATAAGTAAAGAAATAGATTACTATCACTTTTAATATCTAAAACTTTATAATTACTATCTATAACTGTATTAGTACGATGATGACTATCTTTCTTAAGACCTATTATTGGTATTGATAGATTTAAACTAGAAAGTATCTCTTTACAGACATTTACTTGTGTTTCTCCTCCATCCATAACAATTAAATCAGGTAAGACTTCATTATCCATAATCGCTTTATAATATCTTCGATATAATACTTCTCTCATCGCTCCTAAATCATCTTTAACATCAGTACTTATTTTATATTTACGATAATCATTCTTTAAAGGCTCAAAGTCACGAAAGACAACCATAGCCCCTACATAGTATGTTCCAAATAAATGAGAGTTATCAAAGCTTTCCATACGAGATACACTATCTACTCCAAGAAGTGTTTTAAGTTCGTTTAAAGCTTCCATCTTTTTATTATCATCTTTCTTAAGTGTTTCTAACTCTTCATTTAAAACTACTTTAGAGTTTTCTTCGGCAAGGTCAACTAGTTTCTTTAACTCACCTCTTTTAGGAACATGGACCTTTACTTTTAAGTATTCACTAAGTAGTCCGGCATTTAAAGTATCAGGTATTAATATCTCATGGGCAAGAATATTTTTATCATAGAATTTAATAATGTACTCTTCCATATCATCAACGACATTATCTAGTGTCTGTAATGTTTCATGGTGTCTACCAAAAAGTATTCCTTCTCTTATAAAGAAAACTGTTATCGATAAGTAGTTATCAACTACTGTATAATTAAAGATATCAAAGTTATAATTTTTCTTTAAGTCTATCTTTTGTTTAGTTAAAGTTATATCTATATCTGTTAACATTTCTCTTAATTCTAAAGCTTTCTCATAATTTAAAGCATTACTTGCTTTTTCCATCTCTTTTGTAATTTTCTCTTTAATAAAACTACTATTACCTTTAAGAAAGCTTGTTATCTCATCAGTCATAGATTTAATAGTATCTTTATCTATTTCTTTAATACAGTAACCTAAGCATTCATTTATATGGTAATAAAGACATTCTTTTTTAGGTAATTTCTCACACTTTCTTAAAGGGTATAGTCGATTTATCATATTAACTGTCTTTCGGGCTGAGCCTACATTAGGATAAGGTCCAAATAGTTTATGGTCTTTTTTCTTTCTTTTAACATTTCTAACTACTCTAAGCCTAGGATATTTTTCATTAGTAAGCTCTATATAAGGATAACTCTTATCATCTTTAAGTAAGATATTATATTTAGGGTCATATTTTTTAATTAGGTTAATCTCTAATATTAAACTCTCTAACTCACTATCAGTTACGATATATTCAAAGTCATCTATATCTTGTACTAACATTGCAGTCTTTCCTGTTACATTACCTCTAAAGTAACTACTAACCCTTTTCTTCAAGTTCTTAGCTTTACCTACATAGATAATATAACCATTCTTATCTTTCATCTGATAACTTCCAGGCAGTTCTGGAACAAGTTTTAATTTTTCCTTAAAGTCTTTCATAATTACCAACACCTAACTAAAAAAATAAGTTATTTTACATAACTTATTTTAGACTACATTCATTATTTTTACAAGTTTAAATAATATAATTATGAAATATTAAAGCACCATTTAAAGGATTCTTAAAGTAATCTTTCTTAAACCAATTTAATAGACAAATTATATTATCCTCTATTGGGTGAAAATCCATAAATACTTTAAAAGGCTTTATACCAAGTCTATATTCACCATAATGTTTACAATGATGCTTTAAAATTATGTTCTTCTTCTCTAGTACAATTCATCACTCTAGTTTCTTTAGGCTCTTCCATATTAACAATATTTTCCTTATTCTTATCTAAATAGATTTTCCATTTTTCTTTAGGATAATTATAATCTAGGGCATCAAGCATATAGAAAGAATTAGGTGTTAAATCTATTTTTGATGATATTTCTAAATATAGATTTTGAATATTTTTATTAAAAATATCTTTTTTAAGTGATAAAACTACTTCTTTACTATTCTTTTTAATATTATAAAGTTTTAAATCAACAAGTTTACTAAAGATTCTATAATATTTTTAATATCTTCATCACTAAAATAACCATCTTCAAAAAGGCCTAAAGGTCTAGTAACTCTTAAAGAAAGAGCCACACTACAATATAATGCTCCACCCATAATACACCTACATTAATCTTGCAATTTGAGTTTCACTTAAACCAGTAGCTTGCATTATACTCTCTTTAGGTATACCTATATTAAGAAGATTCTTAGCAATAGATTTCTTCTCATTATTAGCACCTTGTTTAATTCCTTTTTTAATGCCTCTTTTCTCTCCTAACATTTCACCTTCTGCTTTAAGACTATTCATCATCTTTTCCATCTCTTCCGCTTCATCATAAAACCCTACTGTATTAATATCTAAACTTAATTCTTTTAATTTATTAGCAACTTCCATTAACTCAACATCTCCTTCTGCTATTCTTTCTATTTCTTCTATTTTTCTTAATCTTAGTATTAACAGTTCTTTTTCTAATTTAGTAAGTACTAATCCTTTCTTGTATTTAGTATAAACTTGTAGAAAACTTATATGATTTTTTCCCATTTAACATTTTCTACTACTCCATTTTCATCTCTTGATTTAAATACTTCTATTACATTATTCTTATTAAGATGATTAAAATTATTTAAATTAATCTGGATTGCTTTTGGCATTGTATCATAAGTGTATGTATGATTTGATATATCCACTTTCATTTTATCTAAATAATTATCATTTCTTATTATTAATGTTACACTATATTCATTATTTAATTCATAGTTTATTAAATATCCTTCAACACCAAATAATATATCAGATCTTTTCCCTCGTTCTATGGCATTACTTATAACAAATTCTGTATTTTTCTCATAATAAGTATTAAGTATTAATTCTTTTGGTATACCAGTTATCCTATGAGTCATATCTGCCCTGAAAAGAACACAATCAGACATAACGGATTTAAAGATATAATCATTATTAGCTTTTCAAGCAGGGAATACTTCTCCTTTTTCTTGTAGTTCTTTTATTCTCTCTTCAAGAGTCATCTTTTTTTTTAGAACTCATAAATATTATCTCGTTGCAATACTTATAACATAGTCTATAAAACATTGCAAAAAGGCAATTTTGAAAATTCGTCTCTAAAATAGGGGTCAATTTAGTAAATTCACTAGGGGAAAATGTAAAATTTACCCCAAAAAGTACCTTGAATTTTCAAAATTCACATAAATTTAAATTTTTTCAAATTTCCTCCTTTCCCCATCTTTTATACATCGCCTCTTATATCTACAATGTATCACAACAGATAATATTAAGTCAACAAAAAAGTAACTATTTTTACTTTATACTATTTAATAGTTACTTTAAAATTTTGGACTTAAGTTTAAAGTTATTTCCATGTTATCTGTTATAGGTGTTCCTGCTCCTATACTTTGTCCTGTTACATAACCATTGCCTTCTAACTTAACACTAATACCTAAAAGTTTTAACAAATCTTCTGCCTGTTTACTAGATAAGCCATTTACATCAGGAACAGTTAAATTATTATCATTAGTAACAAGGAATACTTTAGTTCCTGCTGTTACTTTATCTCCTTTAGAAGGATATTGTTTAACTACTTTATTACCATTTCCAATAACTGTTACAGACATACCCATATTTTCAAGGTCGGTTTTTGATGAAGTTGCATCTTTATTTTTATATGAAGTTAAACTATATTCAGACAACTTCTCTTCGCTAGTTGTTTCAGGGTCTGTTCCATAATATTTACTTATATTAACAACTATATCTTTAATAGCAGTCCAAATAACTTTTTGATTACCACCCTCTGGTCTTTTAACTGATGCATAAATAATTACTTTAGGGTCATCATTAGGATAAATTCCTGCAAAAGATGAGATAATATCAGATTCACCTGTTAAGTAACCGCCTCCGTTTTCATCTGCTATCTGAGCAGTACCTGTTTTACCTATTAAGTTATAACCATCAAGGCGATATCCTGCTCCAGTCATTCCCGGTACGTTAACAGTATTCCACATTAGTTCTCTAATTTTATTAACTGTAGTTTCACTAGCGACGGTATCTACTTCAGTTCTTTTACCTTCATAGACTACTTCTCCAGTATCAGGGTCTACTATTTTTTCAACTAAATATGGTTTTAACATTACTCCTCCATTAGTAAGAGAAGTCAAAGCTTGAATATTTTGAACAGGTGTTGTCGTAATACCTTGACCAAAACCAGCATTAAATATTTCGGTTTCGTACTTAAAGTCAACTTCTCCTGTCGCTTCATTTGGAAGTTCAATACCTGTTTTTTTACTAAAGCCTAGTTTTTTAAAATAACTTCTAAGAATATCTGCAGATAAATGTCTATCTATTAAGTTAATAACACCAACGTTACTAGATAAAGCGAATCCTCTATCAAAAGTAATATCACCCCAACCTGCTCTATTCCAGTCACCTATTTCTGTACCATCACTTGTTGTATAAACACCAGAGTGATATGTTTCATTACCATTATAAACTCCTTGTTCCATTGCAGCCATATAAGTAAATATTTTCATAGTAGAACCAGGTTCATATGGACTAGAGATATTCATATCTAAGTAGTTTGTAATATCTCTTTTATTAGGGTCGAATGATGGAGATGTACTAGATGCTAATATCGCTCCAGTCTTAGCATCTGCAATCATGATTGTAAACCATTCATATTTATAGTTAGCTTCAGCATCACTTAAGGCCTGTTCTACAAAAAACTGAATGCTACTATTAAGAGTTAGATATATATCTTTTCCATCACTAGCTTCTTTACTTATCTCATTAGCACCTGCTATCTTATAACCACGTAAATCTTTTTGATAAGTAGTATACCCATCTTCACCTTTTAAGGTACTATCATAATACTTTTCAATCCCCATCTCTCCAGTCATATTAGTTTCTTCATTACCGTCATCATCAGTAGTAACTTCTTCTTTAGCATAACCTAAGACATAGGAAGCAAAGTCTCCTTTAGGATAATATCTTTTAAAACTTTCTATAAAGTCTATTCCTGGTAAATTTAACTCTTCTATCTTACTTTTAGTAATCTCTGTTAATCCTTTACCTATAGTACCAAATTCAGTTTGATAGACTCCTTCTTTATTTAAGTATTTTAATATTTCTTCTTTACTACAACCAAGGACACCTGCAAGTTTTTCGGCTGTCATTTCTTTATCTACAACATGCTGGGGATTATCTTCATCTGTAGTTCTAGATGGTGATAAATAAGCGATTAATTTATAGGAAGAAACATTTTGTGCTAAAGCTTCTCCATCACTACTATAAATATTACCACGTTCTGCTTTTATAATATCTGTCTTAGTAGTACGTTTTCTTGCTAAAGCCTGTAAATTTGTATCATCAATTTCTTTAGATAGAGCAAGTTGGGTTACTCTTGCAATCATTAAGGCAAACAAAAAAAGAGAAGCAATTATTAAAAGTTTACTATATCTTATATTATTTTTTCTTCTCTTTTTTCTTTTCAAGTTTACCACTTCCTATTATTCATCGATATTCTTAATGTTATCATTATTATAACTTAATCCTTGTTCTTTGGCAACTTCTTCTATTTTATCTAGGGATGCTAACTCATTTATTTTCATAGATAAACTCTCATTTGTTTTTGTTTGCTCACTTATTTCTTTTTTAGTCTTTTCAACTTCAAAGTTTATTTTAGATAATGTTGCTTTAGAAAAAACGATTGTTAAAGGGGCACTAATGGCTAATACTAAAGCGAATGTATAGATAAGACGTTCAAATTTACTCATTTTAACTCTTTTTTTAACTTTTCTAGCCATTGCATCACCTTCTTTTATTTTATTCTTTCTATAACTCTAAGTGTAGCGGAATGTGCTCTATTATTATGTTCTAACTCTTCGCTACTAGCTTTTATTCCTTTTTTAGTAATTAATTTAAAGTCTGGTAGTTTATCCAAAGGTATATTAGGTAATCCTTTAGACAAAGGATCTATCTCACACATTTCATTAAACTTTTTCTTAACTATTTTATCTTCTAAGGAATGAAATGTTATAACAGCAATTCTTCCTCCGATATTTAACATAGATAAACTATCATCAAGAGATTTCTTTAAGACATTTAACTCATCATTAACTTCTATTCTTAAAGCTTGAAATATTTGTTTAGCAGGATGTTTTTTAACTCTTTCTTTATACGGAACAGATGATTTAATGATATCTACTAATTCTAAAGTAGTCTCTATTTCCTTAGTTTCTCTATACTTAACAATATTTCTTGCGATAGATGATGAGAATTTACTTTCACCATAGTCTTTAAAGATTCTCTTTAACTCATCATAACTATAAGTATTAACTATTATTTTAGCAGTTAACTTATTATCTTTATCCATCCTCATATCAAGGGGAGCATCAAGTCTATAAGAGAAGCCACGATAGTCTTCATCTAACTGCGGACTTGATACTCCAAGATCGTAAAGGATAGCATCTACTTTCTCTATGCCTAATGATTTTAGTTTATCTTTAGCATAGACAAAGTTAGAATCAATTATTTGGAAGTTATCACCGATAGTAGAAAGTTTATCTTTACTATAGGCAAGTGCTTCCTCGTCTTGGTCAAAGGCGAATAGATACCCATTTTTAATTCTTTTTAAAATTTGACTACTATGTCCGGCAAAACCTAAAGTCATATCAACAGCGATACTGTCATCTTTTAGATTTAAAGATTCTATTGTTTCCTTAAGTAAAACTGATTCATGCATTATATCTTCTCCTCGAATAGATTTTCAGCAATATCGGACATTTCATCATTACAAGAACTCATAAACTCGTTAAATGCTTCCTCATCCCATATCTCTAATCTATCTCCCGTTCCTACAATTACACATTTCTTAGATAGATTAGCATAAGTAATAAGGGGCCTTGGAATATTAACTCTTCCTTGTTTATCAAGTTCAATGGCAGTAGCACCAGACATAAAGAAGCGAGTGAAAGCTCTAGCATCTTTTTTAGTAAATGGTAAGCCTTCTAATTTAGTAACGATATGGTTAAAAGTGTCATTTGGATAAACATAGATACAATGTTCTATACCACGAGTAATAACAAAGCTATTACCAAGAATATCACGATATTTAGATGGTATAGCAATTCTACCTTTATCATCGATATTATGATGAAATTCTCCTATAAACATATTTATCCCCCACTTTTCCCCACAGTCTACCA
Organism: uncultured Bacilli bacterium; assembly: GCA_944331935.1. Classification (GTDB taxonomy): domain Bacteria; phylum Bacillota_I; class Bacilli_A; order RF39; family UBA660; genus Onthousia. The sequence goes on from CALVIV010000007.1 coordinate 39,294, forward strand.
CTGCTTATTTATATGTTACACAAAATTATTAAAAATGTAAATAAAATAAGGAATATTTAATTAGACAAAAAAGGAATTTGACAGAAAAAATGTAAACAAAAAGAAAAAGACTCTTGACAAGAATCTTTTGATTATATTGAAAGTTATGGAGCGATAACGAGACGGAAAGAAACATTAGATACAGCTGCACCAGCAATATTGCCATTAGTAAAATGGAAAATACCAGCACCATTATTTCTATAATAACCACCACCACGTACAAACCATTGATATAACTCAGTTACCATACCATGGTAATCATCATACCAACCATTCGTTTCTGATAAAGCATGAGATAAACATGCACTTCCATTACAAGCAGTAGTTACATCATCAGTTGTATATTTATTATAGTATTTTAATTCTGGCATTGTCTCAAATCCAGAGCCCCCTATTACATCATTATAATTTCCCATGACATATTCCCAAGCTCCGCCACTCATATCATAGACTCCATAAATATTTCCTGTTGTTGATGCTCCTGTTCCACTTACATTTACATCATAAGTATATTGGCAACCATAGTCGTTTTCAGTTTCACTACCCGTTTTTCCTAAACTACATCCTGTTATATATTGATCTGATTTATTTTGATATACTTCTTTATTCGCTCCATTAAAATTAGTATTTCCTAACTTTCCATAGGCACTCTGTGAAAGATATGCTACTGCTGCCCATTCACTATTCTTCATCATATGTGTATCTGCACTGCTAGTAAATCCATATCTATTGCCATTATCATTCATCTTTTGGGATACTGTAAAAGCATTACTTACATTTATATTTCTCCAACTGGTTACATTTGGTTTTATCATCGCATCTAAGCTTGTAGTATTTCCTCCTCCATTACTTGCTGAAGGATTATTACTACTTGTCTCAAACTTTCCTACCCAGATTCCTGATAGTTCTGTATCTCCAAAGGTAAAGGCATCTGGGGTGTACCAACTATTGTC
>CALVIV010000008.1 GCA_944331935.1 uncultured Bacilli bacterium
CTTGTCATACAATCAACTACCTTTTATTTATTATATCAGAAATTTGATTGCGAAGAAATTTCACTCCTTAAAGCTGTATATTATATGTTTTTTATTGACTTTTTCTCGTTTTTATTTCTAATAGAAATATATATTAAAATTCCACCAATTAAAATCAATACTCCTCCAGTTAAATATATATATGTAGCATTACTATAAGTATTAGGAACTTCTACAGGTTTAGAATTATACATAACTGCACTTTGAATATCACCAGTCTCTAATATTTCAAAATCTACAACAGATGTATTTAAAACATAACCATCTGGGGCTATAGTCTCTGTAAGAGTATATCTACCTACTGGAAGTTTCTCTATATAATATGGTGTATCAGTAGAAGTCCATTCTTCTACTACTTCTCCATTACTATCTCTAATTACTAAATGAGCTCCCTCTACTTCCTCACTATTAGCCATATCTTTTTTACTAATATTTATCTTAGTAAAGTCATTAACATAATTTATTATACTTACATCACTATTATCAGTAACACTAAAGTATATAGGATTACTATTAATGATTACACCATCTGGTACATCTAACTGCTTTAATACATAATCTCCAAGTTCTAAAGTATCACTAGTATACCCATCTTTAGTAGTATTAAACTCATCAACTATTTTTCCAGTTCTAGTCTCTAATCTATACTTATATCCTTCTTCTGCATCTACCACTAATTTTTTATTATTAATACTAACAGTAGTAACATCATTACTAATATTAACAGTCTGAACTTTACCTGTCTCTAATACTTCAAAGGTAATTTTAGATCCCGTTCCAACATAACCAGCTGGAGCTTCAATTTCCGTTAAACTATAAATACCTGGACTAAGTCTTTTAACAGTATAAGGGCTATCCCCACTAACAAAAGTAATAGCATCCATTTCACCATCTTCACGATTTAACTGCATAGTCGCTCCACTAATATATTCACCCGTTCTAGCATCTATTTTACCTAGATTTAATGTAACTGGTTTGTTTTTTATTGTAATACTAACTTCAGGTGTATCTTTATTAAGAGTAAATTCATGCAAAGTATTATCTAATACATATCCACTTGCCGCTCTAATCTCTTTAACATAATATGTACCTTCATTTAAATCAGATATATTTGTAGGACTATCAGTAGTAGTAAAAGTTTTGATCGCAGCATCTGCATTTTTATCTTTATAAATACCTAAAGTAACACCACTGATTAAGTCCCCTGTCTCACTATCTACCTTAGAAATAGTAACTTTTGTTTTCTTATTTGTAATAGTATAAGTAACCACATCATCAGTATCTTTAATAGTAACAGTAACTCTACCTGTATTACGAACATAACCAGTTGGAGCTTCTAACTCTTCTAAATAATATGTACCACTACTTAAGCCTCTAATAACATGAGGTGTACTTCCACTAGTAAATGTCTCTACTTCATCCCCATCGCTATCAACAAGTCTAAGTTTTGCACCTGCTACATACTCTTTTGTATCTTCATCTACTTTACCAAGTCTTACTTCATTTCTTTTATTTTTAAATTCTACCTGTAAATTGCTAGTATCTTCATTAACTACAAAACTAATAGGATTACTATCTAAAACATAACCAGCTGGAGTTTTAGTCTCTTTAACATAGTAAGTACCAGGAGCAAGTTTTGATAAGACATGAGGAGTACTAGAAGTTGTAAAAGTTTCAACCACTCCACCAGAACTATTAGTTACTTGTAAAGTCGCTCCACTAACTGGATTACTAGTTTCACTATCCACTTTAATAATACTAATCTGATTCTTTGAATTATAAAATGTTACTGTTAAAGGTTCAGTCTGATTAGAAGTAACTGTAAAATTAACAGGACTCTCACTTAAAACATATCCAGCCGGAGCTTTTATCTCAACAACTTTATATTCACCTGGATCAAGTCCTCTAATAACATGACCACTAGTAGTTGTAGTCCATTCATCAATAGTCCTATTATCAGAAACTCTAACTAATCTTAGAGTCGCTCCACTAATCATGCTTCTATCACTAGCATCTCTTTTTTCAATAGTTATTTCATTCTTTTCGTCTTCAAAATCGACTGTTACTTTAGGATTATTTTTATTTATAGTAAACTCTTTCTCTTCATTATTTACAATATATCCTGAAGGAGCAGACTCTTCTACTATTTTATAAGTACCAGAAGTAAGTCCTGGAACAGAAACATAATCATTTGTAGAAGTAAATCTATAAACTTCTCCATTACTACTATTTAATATTTTTAAAACCGCTCCACTAACAGGATTACCCGTATCACTATCAACCTTTCTAATAAGCACTTCAAAAGGTTTATTAGTAATAGTTTTAGTAGGATTTAAATTAGATGTATCAATAACTATATTACTACTAGCATTATCTATATAATAACCATCTGGGGCAGATATCTCTTTAATTGTATATTCTCCAGGTAATAAATTACTAATTGTATAGTTACTTGTACTTGTTGTAAAGCTTGCTACTACTTGATTATTAATAGCCCTTCTAACTTCTATATTAGCACCTGCTAAAGGACTATTAGTATCACTAGCTATTTTCTTTATTGTTAAACTTCCTGTTGGCATAGTTACTCTACTAGATATTGTTTTCTGTTTAGCAACAGGCATTAAAGCTGCTGCTACTGATCTTTGCATCTCTTCAGTAGGAGGAGTATAACTATAAGCAGCATATTCTGTATAATTAACTGTTACACTTATATTTACACTTATAGGATTAGATATATCAGCAAGATTAACCCTCAACCAAAAACCTTCTCCGCTTATATCATCACTACCATCCATAACTTCAACCGCACTATTATCAACACTAACACTATAACTATCATATTTAACATTACTATCTATAGTTATTCTATCAGTTACTAAATATTTATTATCACTACTCAAATGAAAATCATTACTATCAATACTAAAAGTTGGCTCTATTGTAACTGGATTATTTTTTGCATTAACCGCTCCTTCTATTAAAGGTCCAATATATTTATAATAACTACTACTTTGTATAACTTCTTTCTGATGAGAAGTTAAATTATTAGTATTACTGGTTAAATCTTGATACCACCATATCGCTACTTGTGTTAAGTAATCATCATTTGCATTATTACCAGTTAAAGATTTACTAGGATAACCATTCTCTAATATATATACATAACCTGAATCAAGTTCTTCTTCACTTCTAGTGATAGTATAATCAGAAGCCCATTCTTTATGTTTATCAAGGCAATAAACAGTATACCTAGTACCACTACTAGATGTTGCATAATATGGTACTAAAGCTAAAATTTCTGCATCATCGCTTAAACTAGGAAATAAATTAACTCTATCTGCATTACTACCCATACCAGTAGTTAAAGAATCTGGAATCTCAGTTGGTAAAGCATATGAACCTGCAACAGTCTTAGAAAAAAACATTACCATAACTGCCGATATCACTATACTGATAGTAACCTTTAACCAATCATTATTACCTTTCTTAAATAGTTTACCAACTTTTTTCATCATAACAATCACCTATCTTATATAAGTATAACATAAAAAATAGTAACTAAATACTATTTTTTCTTTTTCTTAGAAATTATCATTATAGAAGCCCCTACTACAATTAAACCTCCCCCAATTATATAAATATAAATAGCATTACTAGAAGTATTAGGAACTTCTACAGGCTTAGAATTAAACATAACAGCAGTTTGTACTTCACCTGTCTCTAATACTTCAAAATCAACTACTGAAGTATTTAGGATATAACCATCTGGAGCAATAGTCTCTGTTAAAGTATATTTTCCAACAGGTAATCTTTCTATATAATGAGGAGTATTTGTAGAAGTCCATTCTTCTACTACTTTACCTTTACTATCTTTTATTACTAAATGAGCCCCTGCTACTTCTTCACTATTTGTAATATCTTTCTTACTAATTTCTACTTTAGTAAAATCATTAGTATAATTTATAGAACTAACTATATTACTATTAGTTACACTAAAGTAATATGGTGTTTTATTTTTAATATTACCATCTGGAACAGATACTTCTTCTAAAGAATAATCTCCTAAAGCTAATTCTTCACTAGTATAGACTTTATCAGTAACTTTAATTTTTTCTACTAAATTACCTTTACTATCTTTTAGATTAAACTGATACCCTTCCATACCCTTAGTATCTATAACTAATTTTCTATTATTAACACTTATACTAATAAAATCACTATCTAAAGAAACTTCTTGTACTTTACCAGTATTTAAAACTTCAAAAATAATCTTTGAATTACTACTAACATATCCATCAGGTGCTTCTACCTCTTCAAGACTATATTGTCCAGGAGTCAAACCACTAACAATATATGGCTCTTTAGTAGTAACAAAAGTAATAGGTTCCATATTTCCATTTATACTACTTAATTTTAAAGTAGCACCACTAATTATTTCTCCAGTACTAGCATCTCTTTTAACAATTGCCACACTATTTTTCTTATTACTAATATTATAAGTATAAACTCTAGTATTATCATTAATATTAATAGTTACCCTCTCTTCATTTAAAAGATAACCAGGAGGAGGAGTTACTTCTTCTAAATAATATGTACCATTATCTAGTCCTCTAATAACATAAGGCTCACCTGTTGTAACAAAAGTCGCTACTTCATCACCTCTACTATTAGTAAGTTTTAAAGTCGCTCCTGCTACATACTCACCCGTATCTGCATCTACCTTACCAAGTCTAACTTCATTTTCTTTTATATTTTCAATAGTCTTACTAATATTTAGATTATTTGTATTAATAACAACATTATAAGTAGAAGTATTTAACTCATAACCACTAGGTGCAGATGTCTCTTTAATTGTATACTCTCCAGGTAATAAATTACTAATTGTATAATCATTTGTACTTGTTGTAAAACTTGCTACTACTTGATTATTAATAACTCTTCTAACTTCTATATTAGCACCTGCTAAAGGACTATTAGTCTCACTATCTACTTTCTTTATTGTTAAACTTCCCGTTGGCATACCTACATTACTAGATATAGTTTTTTGTTTAGAAACAGGTACTAAAGCTGCTGGCAAAGCATCTTGCATTAAATCATTATCTGGTGTATAACTATAAGCTTCATACTCTTTATAATTAACTGTTACACTAATATTTACACTTATAGGATTAGATATATTTGCAAGATTAACTCTTAATTTAAAGCCATTACCACTATTAATAGTACCACTTACTACACTATTATTACTATCTAATACTTCTACCGCACTATTATTAACACTAACAGTATAACTATCAAAATTAACATTAGAATTTACTGTTATTATATCTGTAATTAAGTATTTATTATCGCTACTAAGCTTAAAATCACTACTATTTATACTAAAACTAGGATTAATAATAACTGGATTATTACTAGCATTAACTGCCCCATTTATTAATGATTCTATATATCTATAATATGAACTACTCTGTATTACTGATTTTTGATTACTAGTTAAGTTATTAGTACCCTCGTATAAATCTTGATACCACCACACTGCTATCTGAGTTAAGTAATCATCATAAGAATCATTACCAGTTAAACTCTTAGCAGGATAACCATTTTGTATTAAATAAACATATCCTGCATCTAAAGGTGCATTATCTTTAGTAATAGTATGATTAGGTGCCCACTCTTTTTCTTTATCAAGGCAATATACCGTATATCTAGTACCACCTGATGTAGCATAATATGGAACTAAGTATAATAGTTCATCACCATCTAGATCATTAAAGAGATTAATTCTTTCTGAATTATCCCCCATTCCTGATGTCAAAGTATCAGGTAAAGTATCAGGAATTGCATAAGATGTTGCAATTGCTTTAGAAAAAAACATTACCATAACTGCTGAAATTACTATACTGGCAGTAACCTTTAACCAATCATTATTACCTTTCTTAAATAATTTACTAACTTTCTTTAGCATACCCATCACCTATCTTACTAACAAGTATACCATAAAAAAAATAGTAAGGAAATACTATTCTTCTATTAAACTTAAACTAACTTTCTTCTTATCTAAGTCTATTGCCTCTACATAACAATCAACTATATCGCCAACACTAAATAGATCACTAGGATTTTTAATATATTGATGTGTTAGTTTTGAAATGTGAGCAAGTCCATCATTCTTTAGGCCTATATCAATAAATAGACCAAAGTCGACTACATTACGTACAGTTCCCTGTAGTTTATCTCCAATTTTTAAGTCTTCTAGATGTAAGATATCACTTCTTAAAATTGGTTGTGGATAATCATCTCTTAAATCCCTCATAGGCTTTTCTAAAGACTCTATAATATCAGTTAAAGTATATTTATCAATATTGATTGTCTTACTAAGACTCTCTACATCTAAATCATTAAGTTTATTAATAAGTTCACTTCTACCTAAATCATTAACACTAAATCCTAAATAATTAAGAAGTTTAAGAGTCTTATCATAACTTTCAGGATGAATTGAAGTTTTATCTAGTGGATTATCTCCATCTAATATTCTAAGGAATCCTACTGACTGTTCATAAACTTTATCAGTAACTCCTTTTACATCATGAATCTCATCTCTATTTCTAAATTTGCCATGACTCTCTCTAAAGGCAATGATATTATCTATTACTTTTTTGTTTAAGCCTGATATGTATTTTAATAAGGATGGGCTAGCTGTATTAATATTAACACCAACTCCATTAACAGCTTTACTAACAACAAAATTTAAAGATTCATCTAACTTCTTAACAGGTACATCATGTTGATAAAGACCAACTCCTATACTTTTAGGATCTATTTTAACAAGTTCAGATAAAGCATCTTGTACCCTTCTTCCAATACTAACTGCACTTCTTTTTTCCACAGTTAATTGTGGAAACTCTTCTATTGCAAGCTTACTTGCAGAATATACTGATGCCCCTGCTTCACTTACTATTATATAAGATACATCTCTTTTAGCATCTTTAATTGCCTCTGCTACAAAAGCTTCACTCTCACGAGAAGCCGTACCATTACCGATAGCGATTACATCTATATTATATTTATCAATTAGTTCAAGTAATTTCTTCTTAGAGCCTTCTATATCATTATGAGGTTCTGTTGGATAGATAACATCAATATCTAAGACTTTACCAGTCTTATCTAAAACAGCAAGTTTACAACCCGTTCTAAAAGCAGGATCATACCCTAATACAGTTTTATCTTTTAAAGGAGGTGTAAGTAATAGTTTCTCTACATTAAATGAAAAATTTTCAATAGCACGTTCTTCACCTTTTTCTTTAAGTTCAGCCCTAACCTCTCTATCTACACTAGGAAGTATTAAACGTTTAAGACTATCGTTAATTGCTTCAAGTATTATAGGATAACAGAAAGACTCTTTATTCTTAATAACTTTAGTCTCTAAATATTTAACTATTTTCTCTACATCATAATCTAACTTAACAGAAAGTACTCCTTCTTTCTCTCCTCTATTAATCGCTAATATTCGATGTGGTTTAATATGTTTAACTGTTTCACTAAACTCATAATAGTTACTATAAGTCTTATTTTCATCAATAGCATTTTTCTTTAATTTACTAACAATTACCCCTTCCCTAAAGATATAACTTCTAATCCATTTTCTATAATAAGCATTATCACTTATCCATTCAGCGATAATATATTTAGCCCCCATAATAGCATCTTCCACAGTCTTAACTTTATCATTAAGGTACTTAGCGGCAATAGTATTAATATCTCCTTTAGTAGGACATGACATAATAATCTTGGCAAGAGGCTCTAATCCATTATTAATAGCATCAGTTGCCTTAGTCTTTTTCTTCTCTTTATAAGGACGATATAAATCATCTACTTCCACAAGCTTAGTACACTTCATAATAGAAGATTTCAACTCATCAGTAAGTAACCCCTTTTCATCAATTAATCTAATAACATCATCTTTTCTTTTCATTAAATTAACTTGATACTGATAAACATCATCAATAGACTTAATAACCTCTTCATTTAAAGCCCCAGTCGCTTCTTTACGATATCTTGCAATAAAAGGAATAGTATTACCTTCCTCTAATAATTTTAAAACAGTCATAACTTGTTTCTTACTAATATCTAAATCTTTACTAATTTCTTCAATAATTACTTCGTTCATATAAATCCTCTTTTCTAACAATATCTATTTTAATATAAATAACAAAATGATTAAAGTAAAAGAGAAATATTTGACGTAAAAAAAACTAGAATATTTTATCCTAGTTCAATCATAAATGGATTATTTTTAGTCCCATCACCGCTTGTTATGATGATATTAGATTTTAGATTCATGGATGGTTTAATTCCTTCATGAGAGGTAGGGAAATGGCCATAATATGATGATCTAGTAAATCCATTACCATAAGTTTGCATACACCAAACTGCCGGAGTTAAAGTCCAATATGATGTATTATTTATAGATATATCAAATTGACCTGACATTAATTCTCCTAACCTTAGTAGGCCTACTTTTGCTTCTGTGGTTGTTGAAGTTGTACTAGTCATATTAGTATCTGTATATTTGGCTAGTTTATATGAGGTATTATATACTACTGTTCCTAAATACCATGTAGTATTATCTTCTATCATTGCTATATTTTCACTAGTTAAATACCCATTATTTGGATTTAAATAATTATCATTCAAAAACATTCCTATTTTATTTGCATTTGAATAGTTTACCTCACTATCAGAACTACTAAATGCACTAGTCACAAAAATACCTTCATTTTTTAGAGGTTCGGCACTGGTTATTTTTGTCCCTATTCCATTTTCATGGCTTACTATTCTATATAAAGTATTTTCTCCTGTTCCAAATTTTATATACTCCCCACTATACCTTGTAGAAAGTAATGTTCCTGATAAATTAGCATCATTATCTCCTTCTAAACGATAGGGATTATCTTCTGTTCCATTACCATCTACGATACGAATATTGGATTTTAAATTTATAGTTGGCCTAATACCTTCTGCACTTGCTGGTCCATTATATGATCCTGCACCAGCCGTCCCAGTAGGATATATTCTATAATAGTAATTACTTGTTTGGTATGGTGTTATTGAAACCCACTCTAGTCCATTATTTAAATAACCATTTGTTCCACCGTTATTACTAGACTGATATTCATATATGTTTAAAAGTCCTACTGCATCTGTTACTACTGTACCATCATCCCTTGGTCTTGTTATACTTCCTAAACTTGTAGCATCTAATGTTGCATTCCATTTTGCATTTGTTACGATAAAATTCTCATAATCTCTTAGATTACCTAAGAAACCATCTACACTTGTATCATTTAACCAATCTTCAATATAACTTCCTTTAAATGCAGTACTATCATTTGAAAAAGGTATTACACTTATGTTCCATTGTGTTACTAACTTAGTTGTATTCGCATCATTATTAACACTCACCGCTCTCCATAATTTACCAGAGTACCAAATATAATTATTAGGGTCTTCTCCTGTGATAAAGGTATCTACTCCATCATCATACTGATTATCCTTAGGGATATTAGATAATAACACTTCATTAGTAGGTCCTGTTGTTACAGGCATCTTATCTCCATCTTTACCGTATACATTAACTTGTACACTAAATTGTAATCCTCCTCCATCTCCTTGAGGGTTATATTCTTCTGTTACATACATTCTAAGTCTATATCTATTAGATTCACTAGAGTTCATACTACTTGTATATAAACTCATCTCTCCTGCTGGTCTTCCTGTATAGTCATTAGCACTACTCTCTTCATTGTAAGTCTCTGGTGTCATTAACTCTTCTTCACAATCATCTGTTAGTCTTGTCAGATATAACTTAATATATTTGCCATCTATCTTTCTGTCTGATGTAGTTACATCCTTTGCACTTATCTCATAATTAATATTGACATTACCTGTAATCTCACTACTTACTGTAAAATCAAAATATTCTCCTTCTGTTAATCTTACTTTTCCTGTCTTATCAGTTGTTGGTAGGGCTCCACTCATACTGATGATATTATCATCTTCAGTATAAGTCATCTTTATCGATCCTGTTGTTATAGTGTTTACTTTACTACCTAGTCCACTATAATTAAAAGCCGCATAACTTACTCCTATTATTGCTAGTACCATTATTATTAAAGCCACTATTATTACTATGTTTTCTTTCTTCTTCATAAATTAATACCTCTCTATTCTATAAGTCTATCCAATTACCTCTTTTATTTACTTTACTATCTTAGTTCTAATGTAAATGGTTGCTCCTTAGTCCCATCTCCTCCTGTTATTACAACATTTGATTTTAGATTTAGGGATGGTTTAATTCCATATTCTACGGAAGGCAGATACGAAAATGGATCACGAAGAATTCCTATATAACGTAAAGTATTATATCTAAAATATGGCCCTCCATCTATATTAGCAGGAGTAAGAGTCCAATAATTTTGATTATATATACTACTTTCTAAAAACTCACCAGCCATTAATTCTCCATACCTTAACAATCCTACTTTAGCTTCTGTGGTTGTTGAAGTTGTACTAGTCATTGAAGTATCTGTATATTTTGCTAGTTTATATGAAGTACCACTTTCTACTGTTCCTAAATACCATGTTGTACTATCTTCTATCATATTCAAATATTTATTATCTACATAGTCCAATAGATATTTGTCATTTAGAAAAGAACCAATTATTGAAACATTAGAATAATAAACATTATTATTTTCGTCAAAACTCATTATTTTAAAAGTACTATTCTCTTTTAAAAGTTCATCACTTGTTATCTTAGTTAATCCTTCTGTCTCATGGCTCACTATTCTATATAAAGTATTTTCGCCCATACCAAATCTTATATATTCTCCACTATATCTTGTATTTAATAGTGTTCCAAATAGATTTGTGTCATTATCTCCCTCTAAGCGATATGGATTATCTATTGTTCCGTTTCCGTCTACGATTCGAATGCTAGATTTTAAATTTATTGATGGCCGTACCCCGCTTGCAAGAAGCAGATTGGTGTATCCCTCACTGCCACTGTTGCTGACGTCACGCCCGCTAGACGTACTATATGGTGTTAAAGTTCCCCAATAAAGTCCATTTTTTAAATAACTATTAGCATAATTTTCAGCATTTTCTCCACTACTAGACTGATATTCATACATATTAAGTAACCCTACTGCATCTGTTACTGTGGTAGTTCCATTAGGCCTTGTTATACTCCCAAGAGAAGTACTATCTAGTGTTGCATCCCATACTGCATCTGTTACTATAAACTTATCTGGTTCCCTTAAATTACCTAAAAAGCCATCTACAGAAGTATCATTTAACCAATCTTCCATATAACTTCCCTCAAATGCCGAACTTCCACTTGAATAAGGAATTGCACTTATATTCCATTGTGTTATTAACTTTGTTGTTTTCGCTTCATTATTAACAGACACTGCTCTCCATAACTTTCCACTATACCAGATATAGTTATTTGGATCTTCTCCAGTTATAAAGGTATCTATCCCATCATCATATAGATTAACTTCTGGTATATTAGATAACAACACATTGCTTACTTCATCTGCTGACCTATCTCTTCCATAAACATTAACTTGTACACTAAATTGTAATCCTCCTCCATCTCCTTGAGGATTATATTCTTCTGTTACATACATCCTAAGTCTATATCTATTAGATTCACTACTATTCATACTACTTGTATATAAACTCATCTCTCCTGCTGGTCTTCCTGTATAATCATTAGCACTACTCTCTTCATTGTAAGTCTCTGGTGTCATTAACTCTTCTTCACCATCATCTGTTAGTCTTGTTAGATATAACTTTATATTAGAACCATCTATCTTTCTTTCTGATGTAGTTACATCTTTTGCACTTATCTCATAATTGATATTGACATTTCCTGTAATTTCACTACTAACAGTAAAATCAAAATACTCTCCAGGATTTAATCTTACTTTTCCTGTCTTATCAGTCGTAGGTAATGCACCACTCATACTAATTATATTATCATCTTCAGTATAAGTCATTTTTATCGCTCCTGTTGTTATAGTGTTTACTTTAGTTCCTAGTCCACTATAATTAAAAGCAGCATAACTTACTCCTATAATTGCTATTACCATTATTATTAAAGCAACTATTATTACTATGTTTTCTTTCTTCTTAAACATTTTTCATTACTCCTCCTCTAATTTTTACATACCAAAAAGAACAGAATATATTTATCCTGCTCTTATAACATAATGAAAGAAAGTAATTTTATTACTTAGATTAGGGTTAAACTGCCCCCCCCCCAGGTAACATATTGTAAACATAATGCTTTAGAAAAATAACAAATTATTTTACCATGTACTTTCATATCACTACCTTCTTCCTATCTTCATAATAACTTAATACTATCATATTTTTTAACAAATAACAATTACAAATTACTAATAACCTACTCTTAATATTTTAAATGTAGCATTTAAACTACTACCATAATTTTTTGCTTCCTTACTAGTTTTAAATAATAAATCAAAGTCATATAATCTATCAAATCCTATATTTCCCCCTCTATCTAAAACTATTGCTTTAAAACTACCTGCTTTACTATTACTTACTTCAATAACAGTACCAAAAGGAATACAACCATCACTCGCTAATATTCTTAAAGTACCATAAGTAGAATCTTCATAATAAATTGTATCACTAATATTATATTCAGATGCTGTTAAATCCCCTATATCAGATCCATATCCACTCATAGTACCTGTAAAAGTAGAACCTACAGTAATAGGCGGAATATATACTTCTTCATCTGTTGGAGGAGTATATTCTATTTCTTCGTCTTTACCTATAACAACATCTTCTTTAGGTGTTTCTACTACTTTTGGAGTTTCTTCTACTACAGATTCTTCCTCTACTACTTCAGGTTCCTCTTCTACTTCTTCTACTATTTCAACAGGAGCAACTTCTATAACTTCTTCTTTTGTAATTGCATCACTATTTACATAAGTAATTTTATTATTTACATCAATATCTTTTACATCAGGTGTAGTTGTACTGACAAGCAAACAACACCCCATAAATAAAATTGCATTAATAATATAAATGGTCCTCTTCATAAATATCACTGCTTTCTTTACTACTCTTATCTTAACACATAGACACTTAGAAGACAACCATTTGACAAAAAGATAAGTGTAAACTACTGTTCATAATAACTCTTAATAACATCATAATCACAGTATGGTAAATACTTATCATCAATAGCCATATAATCATCTCTACCCTTACCTGCAATTAATATTATATCTTCATCTTTAGCCATATCTAAAGCCTTATAAATCGCTTTCTTTCTATCAACAATTCTAAGATAATTAGTTTTGTCTGACCCACTAACTAAGTCATCTATAATCTTATTAGGATCTTCATATCTTGGATCATCCATTGTAAATATTACATAATCAGACTTTTCTAATACCACTTTACCCATACCAGGTCTTTTAGTAGTCTCTCTTCCTCCTGCACTACCTGTAACTGTAATTATCCTAGATTCTTTAACCATATCTAAAAACGTTAATATATTATCTAAGGCATCAGTAGTATGAGCATAATCAAGTATTACTGTGTATTTAGAGACAAAAGGCATTATCTCCATTCTACCCTCTATTTGTTTAATCTTACTAACTCTTTCAACTATCTCTTCAAAACTAATACTTTTACATAATAAAGTAAGGATAGCTGAGCTTAAATTATCAACATTAAAACTCCCAAGTAGTGGAGAAGTAACCTCATAAGTTTTATTATTATATTTAAAGGTAATAATAGTCTTATCTCTTTTTAAAGTATAATCTTCTATCTTTAAAGTATCACTATCTTTATAGCCATAACTAACTATATTACCATGTGCTTCCCTCTTAAACTTATCAAAATACTTATCACTACTGTTTAATATAGAATAACCATCATCTTTAACTTGTCTAACCAACTGACATTTACAATCTACATAGTTTTCTAATGTTTTATGAATATTTAAATGGTCTTCTGTAATATTAGTAACTATTCCTATATCATATCTAATATCATCAAGTCTATGTCTATAAAAAGCCTCACTGCTTGCTTCCATGCAAATAGTATCACATCCTGCATCAACAAACTCTTTAAAATACATATAAAGTCTATCTACATCAGGCGTAGTATTCCTCATACTAAAATGTTTATTCTTATATTTTCTTCCATTAGTACCTATATAAGCACATGACTCTCCCAATAATTGAAAAATTATTTCTGCTACAGTAGTTTTACCATTAGTACCCGTAACACCTATCATACAAGCTTTTTCACATGGATAATCATAGAACTTTGCACTAAGTTTTCTAAGTTCTAAATTAGTATTATCTACTTTAATAACAGGAACAGCCTTCTTACCAACATCACGACTAACCACAATAGCACTCGCACCATTTTTAATCGCTTCATCAATAAAGTCATGTCTATCTGCAGTTACTCCCATTGTACAAACAAATATATCCCCAGGTTCTACTTCTTTAGAATTTATTTTAATTCCTTTAATTAATCTATCATCATTAATATTATATAACTCATTTAACTTTTTCAAATAAACCACCTTCTAATATAAAATATAAATATCTAATAATCTTGTTACTTATATTATATACCATTGCCAAAATAATGAAAAGAAAAAGACTTCTCGCCCAAGAAATCTTTAACTTAATTTAGAATTAATTCTGACTCTCTTTACATCTCTTTTGTTAACTATATATTAACATAATTTATATAGCATATCAACTACTTATTTTAAACTTTCTATTTTCTCTCTAGATAAACCAGTAATATTCATTATTTCTTCAATAGAAAAGTCTATATCCAATAGTTTTTTTGCAGTTGACACAAGTTGTTCCTCAAAGGCTTTACTTTTCTCTTCAAGAGATTTCTGCCCCTCTTCAAGAGACTTTTGCCCTTCTTCAAGAGACTTTTGCCCTTCTTCAAGAGCTCTACTTTCTTCTTCAATAAACTTTCTACCTTCTTTAATCTCCTCTAACTCATCTTTAACAGACTCTTTCGCCTTTTGTTTCCATTCCCATTCTTTGTGTTTTTCATAATCATATACACCAATTATTCCTAAATTATTAGATAGTTTTTTTATTTCTTCTTTCGCTTCCATTAATCCTTCAACTCCTTCACTAATCTTTTCTATATCTTCTCGCTTTGTCAAAGTTAGTAAAGTTATAGCCCTCTCAAACTCACTTAACTCATCATTATTATAATATTTTTCACGGAATTTTAAAAGATCAATATTGTATATTATAAGATTTTCTGAAAGTATAATCCCTCGTTCAGGGTCCATTAATACAAACTTTATTATGTCTCTATCATCATATTGCCAATCTAAATCAAAGTTTATCTGAATACCTATATAACCATCATCATAATTTTCTCCACTAAAATTCGCTTCAGTCTTGCCTTTTAATATATAATCAATATTTCTGTTTATTAATCCTTCATAATAACTAGCATTCATTTCTAAATTGACTACATTTCTTTCAACTCTTACAATTATATCTGTAACTTTCTTCTTTTCTTTAGCATTACTAACAGGTAACTCTGTATTTTCCAAATGCATATTCTTTCTTATTATTTCTTTATCAATGCCTAAAAAGTGTTCTAAAATTATACTTAAAAATAAATGGCTATTTATCATTAAATTCTTAAAGACAATATCTTGTGTAGCAGGTAAAACCTCCCCTTTTCTTATAAGCTCATCTCTTAATTTTATCGCTTCTTTTAGATTTATTATTTTTTCTAAAAATTCTTCACTATATCCAGTATACATTACAATTTCTCCTTTCTTAATTACATACTTTCCAGAAAGTGATTACACTCTAACATAAGGAGAAAATTAATGCAAAAAGGGAATTTTCAAAATCTGAGCCAAAAAAAGAGGCAATTTTACCAAAAAATGCCCTTTTTCACGAAAATTCACTTCAAAAATCGCTTGAATTTTCAAAATTCACATAAATTTTATTTTTTTCTTCTTTCTACCTTTAATCCCATCATCAAATCATTAACAGGAATATTTTTATCAAGACTCTCATCTTTAATAACTTCAATAGATAATGTCTCTTCTTTAACATAATTCATATATTTATCTAGCATTACATCAATAATATCTTCTCCATTATAGTAAAGATTAATTCTATCAGTAATAACAAAATCAGCTTCTTTTCTTAGACTTTGTACTTTTCTAACTACTTCACGAGCAAGTCCTTCTAAGATTAAATCATCTGTTAAAGTAGTATCTAACACTACACTAATATTACCATTACTAGAAGCACAGTATCCTTCTTTATTCTTAAGAGTTGTTGTAATCATATCTTCAGTAATCTTTAACTCTTTACCTAAGAACTCAGTAGTATAATAACCTGATTTAATCTGATTAACATCATTAATATCAAATTTACTAACTAATTCTTGGAAAGCTTTAATATCACTACCAAACATCTTACCAACTACTCTAAAGTTAGGTTTAACAATATAATCCATATAAAGACTCATATCATCTTCATAAACTACTTCTTTAACATTTAACTCTTCTAAGATTATAGATTCTAATTCTCCTACAACACTTTCAAAAACTTTAGGAACAATAATGAAATGAAGTGGTTGTCTAACTTTAATAGATACATCTTCTCTAGCATTACGTCCTAAACTACAAATATCACGAACAACACTCATTCTGTTTTCAAGTTCACTTGATATTAATGATTCATCTACTTTAGGAAAATCTACTAAATGAACACTCTTACCATCAGTCAAATTACGATAAATTTCTTCTGTAACAAATGGTGTAACAGGTGCAGCCATCTCACATAAAGTAAGTAAAACTTCATAAGTAGTCTGATATACTGCCTTTTTACTTTCAGTAAGTTCACTATCCCAGAATCTCTTTCTATTACTTCTAATATACCAGTTAGAAAAATCATCATTTAAGAAATCTACGATATAATGAACTACTTTATTTAAGTCATACTCATCATATGCTTTAGTAACAAGTGATAAAGTATTATTTAAACGAGATAGTAACCACTTATCAGTAATATCTCTATCATTAACAGGAACATTATAATCTCTTGGATCAACTTTATCCGCATTAGCATACATTTCAAAGAATGAATAAGCATTTTTAAGTGTTGATAAGTATTTAGAATTAACTTCCTTTAAGCCATCATTATCAAACTTAATAGGAGTCCATACAGGAGATACATAAGGTAAATAGAATCTAATAACGTCACTTCCAAACTCATTCATCAAATCAAATGGTTTAACGATATTACCTTTACTCTTACTCATCTTCTTACCATATTTATCAAGTAATAAGTCATTAACTAAGACATTTTTATAAGGACTTTTACCTGTAACAAATGTAGAGATTAACATTAATGTATAGAACCATCCTCTAGTCTGATCAATTCCTTCACAAATGAAATCAGCTGGGAATTGGTCTTCAAATAACTCTTTATTTTCAAATGGATAGTGGTATTGTGCAAAAGGCATAGAACCTGAATCAAACCAACAGTCAATAACTTCACTAACACGGCTCATTTCTTTACCACACTCTGGACATTTAATATGAATATCATCAACATATGGTCTATGTAATTCTATAGTCTCATCTATATCTTCTATCGCTTTTTCCACAAGTTCTTTACGAGATCCTATCATTTCTTGATGTCCACAACTACATTTCCACAAAGGAAGTGGAGTTCCCCAATATCTATTTCTTGATATAGCCCAGTCATTCATATTTAATAACCAGTTACCAAATCTTTTCTCTCCTACAAAAGCAGGATACCAATTAACACCATTATTATTTTTAACAACTTGATCTTTTATTTTAGTAACCTCTAAGTAATATGATGGTTTAGCATAATATAAAAGCGGTGTATCACATCTCCAACAATGAGGATAGTTATGAGTCATTTTAATTTTCTTAAATAGTTTACCATTTTCTTTTAAGTATTTAATAACTTCTATATCAGCATCAAATACTCTCATACCTTTCCATAAACCTTCAGTATATTTACCATCTTCTCCAACTGGATTTAAGACAGGTAAATTATATTTTTTACCAACATTATAGTCATCTTGACCAAAAGCAGGGGCAATATGAACAATACCAGTACCATCTTCCATAGTAACATAATCATCTACTGTTACAAAGAATGCTTTCTTATCTACTTTTAAACTAGGTATTAACTGTTCATATTCCATATATTCTAGGTTCTTACCACTATATTCTTCTAAGACTGTATAGTCATCTCCTAATACTTTAGAAGCTAGTTTTTTACCTACAATAAATTTATTACCTTGACTCTCTACTAATACATACTCTTCTCTTGGATTAACACAAAGTGCTACATTACTAATTAAAGTCCAAGGAGTAGTAGTCCAAACAAGAAAGTATACATCTTCTCCCTTTTTCTTCATAGGCACTATTACGGTGTTAGCAGTTACTTCTTTATAACCCTGGGCTACTTCATGAGAAGCTAACCCTGTACCACATCTAGTACAGTATGGTAGTATCTTATGTCCTTCATAAAATAATCCTTCATCAAAGAATTTCTTTAAAATCCACCATTCTGTTTCTATATAGTTATTATCATAAGTAACATAAGGATGCTCTAAATCAATAAATTGTCCCATCTCTTTAGTTAAATCAGAAAAAGCTTTCTCATTTTCCCAAACACTTTCCCGACACTTCTGGTTAAATTCTTTTATACCATACTCTTCAATATCTTTCTTATTACTAAAACCAAGTTCCTTTTCTACTTGTAACTCTACAGGAAGTCCATGAGTATCCCAACCTACTTTACGAAGAACTCTATATCCTTGCATAGTCTTATATTTACAGAAAGTATCTTTTAAAAACTTAGCCATCATATGATGTAGTCCTGGTTTTCCATTAGCAGTAGCAGGTCCATCATAAAAAACAAAGTTTTCCTTACCCTCTCTATTATCAATACATTGTTTTAAAATATCCATCTTCTCCCAAGTCTTTAAGATATCCATCTCCACTTCATGAGTCTTACCTTTTTCAAGTTCTTTAAATGCCATAATTATCTCTCCTCCCTAAACAAAAAAATCTATGTCCTAAGGGCATTAAAGGAATTAACACTGTACCACCTTGGTTCATAGATCTTATCTATCTTATTTATATAACGGTTTTACCCGGCTTTAACTTATCCTTAAAGCACAACTTGAAAGTGATTCGAAATAAGTTCCTTTGTTAATTTCCACCACCCATTAACTCTCTATAAAATTTCCTTACTTCCGTCTTTCGCACTTGTTTTAAAATAAAACTAAACAAAATATATCACAGTTTTAGGGGTTTATGCAACTACTTTTGTTAAAAAAGCCAAAAAATAAGAAAAAGCAAGAATTTTATCTTACTTCATAGTTCTTCCAACATCTAAACTAGGAGCATTTTCAAAAATATTCCCAGTATTATTAACAGACTCTAAAGCTTGTCTCATATTCTCTAATTGTGCTCTTTTAATAGCAAGATTTTGTCTTTTTTCTTTTCTTTCATCTTCAGTTTTATCTTTATAATCTTGATAAGCATAAGAAACACTATCTACTTTTTCTTTAATATCTCTTTTAACATCATTATACCTACCAACAACATTTGCTTTTAAATCATTTAACTCATTATTAAATACTATCTTAACCTCGCTTTTTGCCTTAGATACTTTTCCCATAACTTCATAAGCACTTACTCTCATATTAAAACCTGTTTCATATACTTTATTTTGAATATCACTAAATAAATTATCTTTCTTACTCTTAAAATATCTAACCACTCTATTAGTAGCTTTACCCATATAACTACTCTGTTTACGAGCTTTTTGTATTTTCTCATTTATATTAGAAAAAGGAACATCACGACTCTTAAGTTCTATTTTAACACCCTTATCAAAATTAATAGCTTGGCTTAACTCTTGTTCTCTAACTTTCTCCGCTTCTTTTTCCTTTTTTTCAACTGCTCTATTATATTTATTAGTAGCATACTTTAATTTAATATCTTCTATAGCATTCTTAATAGTTAAATCGATAGTCGTATTTTCTCTAACTTTCTTAAGAGCAGAGTTACTAACATTACTAACAAAAGATGAAACACTACTAACTCTATTAGCCCCCATCTTTTTTATATAATCAAAAGTATCACTTACTTCACTAGCAATTCCTTTACTAAAATCAATAACATCACTTTTCTTATCATTAGCAAAGTTAATAATATCTTCTTTTCTCTTATCTCTAATAGCCGCTTTAAAATCAGCTTTCGCTTGTTTTCTTTCTAACTTTTGTTCCTTCTCTTGCAACTTCTCTGCTTTTCTAATTTCTTTTTCCCGTTTCTTTTCTATTTTCTCCATCATCGCATCATATTTTGCAATTGCCTGTTCTATTCTAAAACGTCTATATGGAGCAAGAAGTTTATTAGAAATAGAAGTTATTCTTGCTTTTCTTAAAGCTACTCTTGATGCTTTCAATGCTTCTTTAGCAGCTTCTCTTTCTCGCAAGCTTGAAACCAATCTCTCTTCATCAGACAAAAGCTCTCTATCTAATTCTTCCAAAGTCATAAATATCACTCACCTTATGAAAACATTGCATTTACTATATCTTTTATTTTATTTCTCTCTTCATCAGTCTCTAAATCAACTAAAGTATCTTTACCTTCACTATCTTTAACAACACGAGAAGCTAATATATCACTAGTCTCATCACCTTTATCAATCGCATAAATTGCATAATTCTCCCCATCAAGACTAACAGTCTTTAACATCTCTGCTTCCTTAACCTCGCCATCTACTTCAATCTTAAATTTTGTATCATCCATAGTTTTAACCTCCTTTTATCTTATATAAATATATTACCATAAAAAAAGAAAAAAAGAAATATTATCTTTTCTTTAAAGTATAAACTTTATTATTAGATAATATCTCTTTATCAACTATAACTTCACTAAATTTGCCCCTATTACTCTTACCTTGCAAAACATGACTAACATCAAGTAATGATGTATATACTATTTGTTTTAATTCTCTAGCACCTGTATCATTAGAAGTAGCAATTTCTAAAATAGCATCGATATAATCATCTGTATATTTCAAATCAACACCATAAACTTCCTTATAAAACTGTTGTTTTAAAAGAATCGGACTTAACTTGCCTTGTTTTAAAATATTTTTTAAATCTTCTTTAGTAAGATTATTATACATAATCTTAGGACTAATTCTTCCCACAATCTCTGGAATAAAACCAAAGTCTATTATATCTTTATCAGTAACAGTTAAATCTAAAGAGTCATCATTATTAAAGCCAAGCTTTCTATTTTTATCTTTTAATATATCAACAAATGCTCCCCCTAAAACTATATTCATAAATGTTGTATCTATTTTTATTCTATCATAATTCGTTAAATTAACATCATAAACTGTTCCATCAAGAAAATTAAGTAATAAGTTTTGAACTGCAACATCAGAGACTTCTAAACCACGGTTTGCAATCTTATCAAATTCATCTAAAAATATTAATGACTCCTCACACTTTTTAATATTTCTACTTGAATTCTGATAAGCCATTTTTAAAATATCTTCTATATCTTTACCAACATATCCAGATCCTGATAAAGTCGGTGTAGAATACTTTGTAAATGGTATATTCAAATACTCTGCTAAAAGTTTTAATGTCTCTGTTTTACCTACACCAGAAGGTCCCATTACTAATGGTCTTTGTATTAAATGAGGATCACTAGTTTTATAATTATCACTAATTACCGTAACAAGATTTTCTATATTTTTATCTTGTCCAATTATTCTCATCTTCAAGTAATCTTCTAACTCGTCTGTATCAATATCTCTTCTAATATTTTTATCACTACTATATTTAGATTTTGTTACTACAGAAACTTTTTGAGTTATCTCTTTCTTCTTTTTATCTTCTTGCTCCTCAATTTTTTTCATATCTTTTACAGACTGCTCTATAAAGTCTTTTAAAAGTTTTTCATCTTTAAGTTGTGTTAACATATAAAGTTTTCTTTTTGGTATACTAACTATCCCATTATAATAACTAGAATTTAAATTACTATTACTAGCAAGCTCTTTTAAATCAGATAAAGATAACTTATATATGTCTAATTTCTCAACCTTTTTTTCACTATTTAATCCAAAAGTGAAACTATCAAAGATATCATCTTGATAATATTTTAAAGCTTCTTCTATAGTTGCAGCACTATATTTAGAAATTAGTTCCTCTTCAGTAGAAACAAAATAAACTCCTTCTACTAACTCACTAATAGCAAAAGATAATTCATCAATTAAACAAAATTCATGATTAAATTTATCTACAAAAGCTCCATACTCTTCATTTAATTCTCCTTCTATTACAGTAACAGGATTAAACAAAAATCCTCCATTAGATAAATTCTCTTTTTTCATTAACATTGCATACATATCAATTCCCCCTATAAAGCAATTATACAAAAGTTAGAAGAAAAAAGCTAGATTATATAAACATATAATCTGGCTTTTTATAAGGTTCATCATAACTTTTATCTTTCATATATTTATCGATAAGTACAACGCTACCTTGTTCTAAACTCTTAGGAACATCAATAACTCTTTGATTTCTTGAACCTCTATAATAGATATTTAAGCTTCTCTCTTCTAAGATAAACTTACCATCTACTAAGACATCTACTTCACTAAGTAACTTTTTCATCTTAGGATTTTTAAGCATCGCTTCATAAGTATAACCTGTATAACACCATACGTTAAGTCCCATCTCATGAGCCGCTTTACTAATTTCATAACAGGCTTCACTCTGACACACAGGATCTCCTCCTGATAAAGTAATACCATCTTGATTTTTAATAGTCTTTAACTCATCTATTACCTCACTAACATCAAATAAAGCCCCACCATTAAAGTCATGAGTCCCCGGATTTTGACATCCAGGGCACGCATGAGGACATCCTTGTGTCCAAATAACAGTTCTTACCCCTTCTCCATCTACAATAGAATCAGGTTGTAAATAAGCTGCTAATCTAATTTTCATCTTACTTACCTTCTTTTGCAGTCTTTAAAATATCATTTATTCCACTATGTTTAACACGGTCAGCCTCTTCAGCACGTTTACCATTATTAAATCTATCAAGACCACCAACTAAGTAACCTGTAATACGTCTAATCCTTTCAAATTTTTGTCCTTCTCCAACTATTTTTTTCATATTTAATTCCTCCTTCTTATTTTTTATATTTATTCACAACAATTATTATCAATAGATGTTATCCTTTCAATTGGAACCCCTTCTCCTTCATGACGTCCACATCTAGGACAAACATCATTAATAACTCCAACATATCCACAAACAGGGTCTCTATCAACAGGATGGTTAATCGCACCATATCCAATACCTGCTTCTTTCATAACACGAATTATCTTTTCAAATGCCTCAACATTAGAAGCAGCATCACCATCAAGTTCAATATAAGAAATATGTCCTCCATTAGTAAGAGCATGGTATGGAGCCTCTTTCTCTATCTTATCAGTAATACTTATATTGTAATAAACTGGTACATGGAATGAATTAGTATAATACTCTCTATCAGTAACACCCTTAATCTTTCCATATATCGCTCTATCAATTCCTGTAAATCTACCAGATAACCCTTCTGCAGGAGTTGCAAGACAAGTAAAGTTCAAGTTATATTTTTTAGAATACTCATCACAACGTTTTCTCATAAAACTAATAATCTCAAGTCCTAACTTTTGACTTTCTTCACTTTCTCCATGGTGTTTACCAGTTAAAGCCTTTAAACATTCTGCAAGTCCAATAAATCCTGTAGATAATGTTCCATGTTTCCATACTTTTCTAAGTCTATCTGTAGGTTTTAACTTCTCACCATTATTCCAAATACCTTGTCCAAGTAAGAATGGAAAGTTGTAATTATGTTTACTACATTGAAACTCAAATCTTTCAAGTAACTGGTCTTTAACCATATCCATAATATCACTAAGCTCTTTATAGAACCCATCCATATCTGCCTTATCTCTTTCTTTTAATGCTATACCATGTTTAATACCAAGTCTTGGTAAGTTAATAGTTGTAAAAGATAAATTACCACGTCCTGTAACAATTTCATTATCTGGACTAGTAACATCTCCTATTACCCTTGTTCTACATCCCATGTAAGCTATCTCAGTATTAAAGTCTCCTTCTTTATAGTATTGTAAGTTAAATGGAGCATCTATAAAAGCAAAGTTAGGGAAAAGTCTTTTAGCAGATACCTTACAAGAAAGTTTAAATAAATCATAGTTAGGATCTCCTGGATTATAATTAACCCCTTCTTTTACTTTAAAGATTGATACTGGAAATATTGGTGTTTCTCCTTTTCCAAGTCCTCTATCTGCAGAAAGTAAATAGTTTTTAATAACCATTCTTCCTTCTGGAGATGTATCTGTTCCAAAGTTAACTGATGAAAATGGAACTTGTGCTCCTGCTCTTGAATGCATTGTATTTAAGTTATGAATAAATGCTTCCATTGCCTGTTCAGTCGCTCTATCAGTTTTCTGCATTGCTTTTTCATAACTCTTTTCAAAGATTTCATGAACTCTACTAGAGCCTTTCTGATAATCACTAAATTCTTTCACATCAATTTCAATTGACTCTACTTTATCAATTTCTCTTATAATTCTATCTATATTAATACCTGGAATAAATCCTTCTAAATCTAAAAAGTCATAAATTGTCTGTTTAAATTGTTTTTTAAATGTTTTGAGTACTCCAGGTGCTAGATAATAATCAAGTGCAGGTATCGCTTGTCCACCATGTTGGTCATTTTGATTCGCTTGAATAACGATACAAGCTAGAGATGCATAAGTTGAAATATCTTGAGGTGGTCTAACATATCCATGTCCTGTATCAAAACCATTTTTAAATAGTCTTGATAAATCTATTTGACAACAAGTAGTAGTACCCATTGCTAAGAAGTCCATATCATGAATATGTATTGTACCATTATCATGAGCTTCAGCATATTCTTTTTTCATCAAATATGCTTTTGCAAACTCTTTAGATACTGTCGCACCATATTGAAGCATTGTACCCATTGGACTATTACCATCAATATTAGCATTCTCACGTTTTGCATCTTCTTCATTAGCAGACTTAAGTCCAAGATTTTCTAATGATTTTAAGAACTTATGAGTCTTATTATCTCCAAAGAAACTTTCTCTTGAAGCATTTCTTCTTTCTCTATATTCTGAAAATGATTTATATACATCAAGATACCCTTTACTAGATAATTCTGTTTCTATATAGTCTTGAATCTCTTCGATTTTAAAACGATTATTTTTATCACTCTTATCTTTTATTATTTTCTTTAAAACAGCACTATATACTTTTTGAATATCAGAAGAGTTATATTTCTTTTCTTTTTCACTCTCATCATCATCAACTTCTACACTATCAAAACCTTTTTTAATCGCTAAAGCAATTTTAGCACCATCAAAATCTACTTTTTTACCATTTCTTTTAATTACTGTAACCCCTTCTAATTGGTCAACTAATTCATTTACATCTGCCATGTTTTTACCTCCTATCTAAGTCAATTGTAAGAGCTGAAAATTCAAAAATCAATAGGTAATTTTAAGAAAAAAATCAAGTATTTTTTAAAACCATTGATATATATAGTTTTTATTAAAAAACTTTTTTTGTTCGATTTACGACAATTTACATTTATATACATTTTTTAACTTTTTCTAAAAATCATTTTTATATTTTTCAGAAAAAGTTAGATTGAAATAAAACTATTTTCTTTATTTTTCAACAAATACGTAAATTGTTTTTTTGTATTTTTATCTTTTTTATCAAAATGGTTTTTTATTTTTTTTAATTTTTTCCTTTATATAACAAGTTCCACATAAAGATTCATAAGAAACATTACTATCATTATCAATAACAATGCTATCGCCATCAAAAATAAAATCATTATTAATTTTTCTTGCATTAAAACGAGCCTTTTTTCCACAGCGACAAATAGTTGGCATCTCCTCTATTGAATCCACTAGTTCTAATAGTCTATCTGCCCCTTCAAATCCATTCGTTTTAAAATCAGTTCTAAGTCCAAAAGCAATAACAGGAATATCCATTATTTTAGAAATATAAAATAACTCATCTACTTGTTTTCTTTTTAAAAATTGTGCTTCGTCTACTAATATACAAGAAAGAGTACAAATAATATTCTCTAGTTTAGATATAATACTATCATTTTCACCAATTAAATAATCAACCTTTCTTTCAAGGCCAATACGAGAAACTATTTTCTCATCACCTTTAGTATCAATACTAGGCTTTAAAAGTACTATATTTTTCCCCTTTTCTTCATAATTATAAGCAGTTTGTAAAAGAATAGTAGATTTTCCTGCATTCATCGCTCCATATCTAAAATGAAATTTAGCCATTATTATCTATCCTTCCTATCAGTAGAACCAAATCCTCCAGTCCTCATCCCCTCTGCATTATCATCATCAACTGTTAAATATTTTTGGAATATCGCTTGTGCCACTGCCTCTCCTTTTTTTATTACTACATCTTCATCTTTTAAATTTATACACTGTACAAAAATATGTCCTTCATTATCAGGATTATTATAATAATCAGAATCAATTACTCCCACATTATGTGGAAAACTAATCCCTTGCTTTTTAGGTCCAGAACTTCTTGGAACAATTAACAAAACCTCATCACTTTGCATATAAGCTTTAAGACCTGTTGGAATTAAAGTTGGCTTCATTCCTTTTTGAAAGCTAGGTAAAACCACTTCCTCTGCCGCTTCTATATCATAAGCAGCCGAATGTTTTGTCTTTCTAACTGGTAAATTAATCCCTTTATTAGCATATTCTTTTACTACTTCAAATCCTCTTGTTCTCATTATTTATTTTCCTCCTCTAATTTATATTTATCACTACCATATAACTTATAAGCTTTTTTATAAGTTTTAACATTTTCTTTTCTTTTAGATAATTGAGCATCTAACTCTGTTAAAACACCAATAACACTATTATCCTGCACTCCATTTAAAACCTCTAAATATTCCTTTTCAGCATATGGGCCTTCATAATGTCTAGAGCCTATCATACCCACAACATCATTACCTGATGAATATAATTGTAATATTTTACTACTCCTTATAGTTTCTAATATCTTAGGAAAAGCTTCTAAAACTTTTTCTTCATCTCCTACCAAACAAGCAGGAATCATCCCTATACCATTATTTCCTCTCTTCAAGTATCCTCCAGAAATACCCTCATACTCTCCACTCATAATAAGTGTAAATCCTTCTCTTAATCTTTCTTCCATTACACTACTCCTTCTAATATTTTACTATTGTCTATATATAACACCTTCTTATTCTTTTTTAAACTAAGAGGAACATCAATAATACATTGATTACTACTACCTACATAATGTATTTTTTCACTTGCAAGTCTTAATACAAATCTCCCATCCAGTAATACATCTATATTATTTAAAATAGTATCTAAGTTTTTATCATTATCTTTCTGTTCTAACAACTCTTCCCATGTGTAACCCGTATAAAGCCAAATAGTCTTATTAGGAAACTTTTCTCTAATCTCTTTAACTAATTTAGAAATCGCATCACGATTACCTAAGAATAAAGGGTCCCCTCCTGATAAAGTAATACCGCTACACCAGTCCTTTTCTAACTCGTCAAATATTTCCTTTTTAGCAATATCATCAAACAGAAGGCCATCATTAGGATCCCAAGTCATAGCATTCTGACAAGCGTGACAGTGATGAGAACATCCTGATACCCATAAAACTACTCTAAGTCCTTCACCATTTAACATATCCGCTTTCGTTATATTATGATACTTCATCACATAGACTTCCTTTCAGATATCTCTGCCATTTTAGCACTACTAAGCATTGTATCGCCATGAACTCTAGAGTAAGAAAGATAACCATTCATTCTATCTATCTTTGTTAAATCACTACTTCCACATTTAGGACAAACATCCATATCTAACTCTTCATGACCACAATTATTACAGTAAGCAAGGGAAAGATTAACACCTTCATAAAAGCCTTTATCCATCGCTCTTTCTACATAAGTAATCATCGCTTTAGTATTATAACTCAAGTTATAACGTACATACTGAATACGTCCTCCTTTAAATAATTCCCAAAACCTATCTTCTAAATCTTGTTTCTCGATACCTGTAATATCTTCCCAAACACCACAGTGGAAGCTGTTAGAGACATATTCTCTTGAACTAACACCAGGAATAACCCCATATTTTTTACGGAATTGTTTTATCTGTAAACCACATAAACTCTCTGCAGGTGTTCCATATATAGCATAAAGAATATGGTCTTCATTTTTAAATTCTGTCGTCTTCTTATTAATATATTTCATAACATCAAGGGCAAACTGGCCATCTTCTACAATACTCTTACCATTATATAGAACTTGTAACTCATTTAAGGCCGTAATACCAAAAGATGCCGTAGATGATTTAAGTACTGGCTCAACCCTCTCATCTGGCTTTAAATTACCTCCATAAAAGCCCCCTTGACAATATGCCAAAGGATTAGTAGAAGCTTTACGTTTAGCAAGATATCGATAAGTTCTAATATGTATTTTACGTATCATCTCTAAGTAATAATCAAGTACTTCATAAAAGTCTTTCTGCTCTTCTCTTGCTTTAGCAAGTATCATAGGTAAATGTAGTGATATCGCCCCTATATTAAATCTACCAACAAAAACAGGTTTATCATTTTTATCAGCAGGTTCCATTCCTCCTTTTTCATACCAAGGAGATAAAAAGGCACGACATCCCATTGGACTAACAATTCTCTTATATTTTTTATACATCTCTGGAACATAACCTTCACCTGACAATGATAAATAATCAGGATACATTGTCTTTTCACTACATTTAATCGCTGTAAGAAAACTATCTCTTAAAGCTCCCCCCTCCCCATGCATTTTCTTATCATATAAAAATACTAACTTAGGAAATACAGTAGGTCTTTTAAATCCTTTCTTACCTTGTCCTCTTCTATGAACATCTAATATAGTCTTAGTAATCATAACTGCAAACTTATCAGGATCTACTCCAAAAGTAAGAGTAACAAAAGGATAATCACCTCTACTAGATGAAACAGTATTTAATTTATATTCAAGTCCTTGATAACCTTGTTCACATTCACGAATAGTCTTTTTCCAAGCATAATCTTCCGCTTCTTCTGTATACTCTTTTCCTTTAATACTTAAATATTCTTTATAATACATATCATAACTTTTCTTAGCATACTTCTTTAAGACACTATCAATCTCAGGTAAAGTAAATCCTCCATACTGCATAGCCGTTGTATTAATAGTAACATCACCTATTACATTAAAAGCCGTCTGTAAAGTTTTAGGTTCTGTATACCAAATATTACTCATCTCAAAACCATCTTTTAAGACATTACCAATATCAAACAAACAACAATTCATCGTATCAAGCCTTGCACTCATATCATGAATATAAATATATCCATCTTTACAAGCTTCTATTTCTAAAGGTGTTAAGAAAAACTTCTTATATAGTTCTTTATTAAGACTATTATATATTAAACAACGTTGAAAAGTAACTAAAGTACTATCAGTATTAGAACAATCTTTATCACCAACACTAGTAATATACTGTGCTTTCTTATAGACTTTACTTAATATTTGATCTAAATCTTTTTTATAGTCACGATACTCTCTATAACTCTTTGCAACCAAAGGATTAACATCTTCAAGTGCTACTTCTAAAAGGCTATGTAACTGTTCTACAGTAGGATTACTTGTCTGTGTACTTAAAAGTTCCACTAATTTATTAATTATCTCTTCCATAGCCTCATCAGTTAAATCTACCATAACTCTCTCGGCACAGGTTTTAACATCTTCCCTAACTTTTTCTAAATCTAATTTTTCTAAGTTTCCATTTCTTTTTACAATCATTATGTCTTTCTTCATCTTACTACCTCTCCTATCCTACAAAAGCTATTCTACTCTAAAAAAGAAAAAACTTATTGTTGCATTTGCAACAATAATAAAATTTTGTTAAAATTAATTTAATGAGGTGATACAAAATGACGAAAACATTAGATGAAACAAGGATTTATAAATTCAAAAAAAATTTGTCAAACTGTGTCAATGTTAAGAGTAAAGTATTTTACAACAAGGAACTAATACTTAGTTATTCTCCCATCAAAAAGAAGATAGGCTTTATTACTAAAGGGAAAGCGAATATCGTAAAGATGGACAAAGAAGGAAACACTACTATTATGAGAGATTTAAAAGAAAATGATATTTTCTCTAATCTATTCTTTCAAGAGACAGAAGATGAAATATATATTATTAGTAATGGTGAAACAGAAGTAATTTTTATAGATTATTATAATATTATAAAAAATTGTAAAGGTAATTGTCCTTTTCATAACAGTATAGTTTTAACTTTATTTGATTTATTAATAGAAGATAACAAACAACAAAATGAAAAGATTGAACTATTATCAAAAAG
The DNA here is from genome assembly GCA_944331935.1 of uncultured Bacilli bacterium. GTDB lineage: Bacteria > Bacillota_I > Bacilli_A > RF39 > UBA660 > Onthousia. The sequence goes on from CALVIV010000008.1 coordinate 30,724, forward strand.
AACAGTAGAAGAAAAAATATTATTTTTCTTAAAACAAAGAATGAATAAAAACAATATCTTCAAGGTTACCACATCATACAAAGCCATAGCAGAATATCTCTTTGTAGATAGATCCAACTTAATGAGAGAGTTAAAAAAGATGGAAGAAAAGGGACTAATTGAAAGACATGAAAAAACAATTAAGATTAACTCTTAATTGTTTATAGATTATATTATTGTAAAGCTAATGTGAATGGCCGTTCTTTAGTGCCATCACCACCGGTTATTACAACATTAGATTTTAGATTTACAGATGGCCGGACGCCGCATGCATTGGACGGAAGGTCGTCGGCCACATGGCCATTGTTGACCACAACACGCATGTACTCATCATCCGGTGTTAAAGTCCAATAAGATACTCCCTTTACCGAATATCTATCAAATTGACCAGACATTAATTCTCCAAGGCGAAGTAACCCAACTTTTGCTGTAGTTGTACTTGTTGTTAATGTAGTGCCAGTTGCATCTGTATACTTGGCTAATTTATATGAGACATTATATACTACAGTTCCAAGGTACCAAGTTGTATTATCTTCTATCATTGAACTATAACTACTATCTACGTAATTTGTTAGATAGTCGCCATTTAAAAATGCTCCTATAGTATTACTACTTGAAAAACTAGTATTACTTCCAAAGGCACTTGTTATAAAGGTTCCAGAACTCTTTAATGGTTTGGCACTGGTTATCTTTGTACCACTACCATTTTCATGACTCACTATTCTATATAGATTATTTTCATCATTTCCAAATTTTATATATTCCCCACTATACCTGCTTGACAACAATGTTCCTGAAAGATTAGTATCATTATCTCCGTTTAAGCGATAAGGGTTATCTATTGTTCCATCACCATCTACAATTTTAATGCTAGATTTTAGATTTATAGATGGCCGGACGCCGCTATCGAACGTTGGAGCGTTGCTGCTAGCGCGACCAGTGTCGCTCACGCAACCCTCGTTATACGTATTATATGGGGTTAAAGTCCACCAATAAAGTCCATTATTTAAATAACCATTACTATAGGTTGTACCTCTGTAACTTGTTACATATTCATAGTAGTTTAATAATCCTACTGCATCTGTTACTACTGTACCATCATCGCTTGGTCTTGTTACACTTCCTAAACTTCTGGCATCTAATGTTGCATTCCATTTTGTATCCATTACTATAAAATCTTCCGGACTTCTTAAGTTGCCCAAGAATCCATCTACACTGGTATCATTTAACCAGTCTTCCATATAACTACCTTCAAAGGATGTATTACCACTTGAATAGGTAATTGCACTTATATTCCATTGTGTCACTAATTTTGTTGTTTTCTCTTCATTATTAATAGACACTGCTCTCCATAATTTACCACTATACCAGATATAGTTATTAGGGTCTTCTCCTGTTATAAATGTATCAACTCCATCATCATACTGATTATCTTCAGGTATGTTAGATAATAACACTTCATTTGCAGGTGCATTTAATAAAGGCATCTTATCTCCATCTTTACCATAGACATTAACTTGTACAGCAAACTGCAATCCTCCTCCATCTCCTTGAGGATTATATTCTTCTGTTACATACATTCTAAGTCTATAAGTATTACTTTCACTAGAGTTCATACTACTTGTATATAAACTCATCTCTCCTGCTGGTCTTCCTGTATAATCATTAGCACTACTCTCTTCATTGTAAGTCTCTGGTGTCATTAACTCTTCTTCACCATCATCTGTTAGTCTTGTTAGATATAACTTTATATTAGAACCATCTATCTTTCTGTCTGATGTAGTTACATCTTTTGCACTTATCTCATAATTGATATTTACATTTCCTGTAATTTCACTACTAACAGTAAAATCAAAGTACTCTCCAGGATTTAATCTCACTTTTCCTGTCGCATCTGTTGTTGGTAGTGCACCACTCATACTAATTATATTATCATCTTCAGTATAAGTCATCTTTATCGCTCCTGTTGTTATAGTGTTTACTTTACTACCTAGTCCACTATAATTAAAAGCAGCATAACTTACTCCTATTATTGCTAGTACCATTATTATTAAAGCAACTATTATTACTATGTTTTCTTTCTTCTTAAACATTTTTCATTACTCCTCCTCTTATCTTTACATACCAAAAAGAACAGAATATATTTATCCTGTTCTTATTCCACTATGAAAGAAAGTAATTTTATTACTTAGATTAGGATTAAACTGCCCCCGGTAACAAATTGTAAACATAAGTTTTTCATATTTTTTACTGTAGATTGACGATTTATTTTACCCTAAATAAATAAATTAGCCATATCTACTACTTCCTTTCTCATATCTTGTTAACTTAATATTATCACAGTTTAACTAACTTATGCAATAACTATTTTCCTCTACTATGTAAACTATTTATATCCTCTAACTCATTATAAATTTGTCTTACTACTTTATAATTAATATCATCTTCGCTTTCTAAATAATCAACACAAACATCACTATCTATTAAATTACCATCATTACTAAATGATAATACTTCTATTTGCAATTCTTTATCATAAGGATTAGTAAATCTAAATATATAAGGATTCTCTACATCTTTTAAAACATCATCTCTATTAAAGTAATACACTCCTATATGTACATTCTTATAGTCTCTATCACTATGACCTATATCATCACTATATATATTTTTATTATTATAACCTATAAATAATCTTTTCATATTGTCTTTAATAGGTAAAACTCCACAACTATTTTTACCACTTAAAAACCTATCAGATAACTCTTCATTACTAAAATTACCACTAAATAAAGGCCCTGCAGTAATATTTCCTAAACACATCTCTTTAATAGAATCTCCATGAAGATTAAAACTAATATCACCTATACTAGAAATCAAATAATTTTTTAAAATAGTATAAATACCTATATTCATCTCATTAATATTGATGCCTACCACATTACTAATAATATAATTAGCAATTACTGTTTTTTGATAATCACTTAAATTATCTTTACTAGTATTAATATAACTACAAAAAGAGGGAATAGAAGCCATTTCCTCTTTATCTAGTCTAACCATATCAGGTAATATCTTTAACATAAACATCACATCTTTCTATGATTGATTACTACTGGTTAAAGTCACTTTAGTTGTATGTTCTTTACCATCTCTTATATAAGTTATCTCTATTTTATCACCTACAGAATATTTGTAAAGTTCATATCTTAAATATGCAGAATCTTGTACTTCTTCTCCATTAAGTTTCGTAATAATATCTCCTTCTTTTAAGTCAGAGTCCGCTGCACCACTTCCAGATTGAATACCTGCAACTACAACACCACTGTTTACATCATTAGGTATATTATAATTATATCTATAACTATTCTTAGCATCACTAACATTAATCATAGAAACACCAAGTAATGGCCATTCAATCTTTTCTCCTTTTTCTAGAGTCTCTATCTTACTATTAACATACTCTATAGGAATAGCAAATCCCATACCTTCTACTTCTGTTTGTACAAACTTCATAGAAATAACCCCTATAACTTCTCCATTAGTATTCATTAAAGGTCCACCACTGTTACCAGGATTAATCGCAGCATCTGTTTGTAATACTTTCATAACCCAGTCACTTCCACTAGTATTACTATCAGTACTAACACTAACTAATCTATCTTTACCTGCTAAATGTCCCGTAGAAACACTACCTCTATATTCATAACCTAAAGGACTACCAATAGTAAATACTAAATCACCTAACTTAGCATTTTCACTATTACCAAGTTGTAAAGCTTTAATACCATCATATTTTTTTATCTTAATAACTGCAATATCAACATAAGAGTCTCCTCCTAATACTTCACCATCTATCTCTTCATCATTTGAAGTAATCAAAGTAATTTTATCAGCATTATCTACAACATGTTGATTAGTCATAACATAAGCATTATCACCATCTATCTTATAAACAAAACCTGTACCAGTCGCAGCTACTTCATTATTTTGATAATTTCTAATCATCAAAACTCCATCATAGACTTTCTCTACCGCTTCACTAATACCAGACTCATCTACAACTACTTTAGTACAATCAGCAGAACTACAAGTTAGTCCACTATTTGTAGAAGAACTACTATTATTACCAACTAAATCTTCTCCTCCTATAATTACAAAGGTTAAAACCCCACCTATAACAAAAGATACAATTATAAGTACCGCTTCTTTAATTCTCTCTGAACTCATCTACATCTCTCCTCTCAATATTAGCAAGTTCCATATAATTACTAGGGAACCCCATTCTATCTAATATTTTATCTATTTTAATACTATGCAAATTATACTCAAGATTCTCAATTCTCTTTTCAAGCTCTAAACACATATCTTTAAACTCATTATAACTTAACATTCTCTTCATTATAATAAGAAGTGCAAATAAATCATTAGTACCATTTTTATATTCACCTTCTTCATCTTTTTCTAACCCAAGTAACTCATGAAACCTTGTCCCTTTAATCTTCTTCTGGGTTCTATTTTCATAAAGAATATCTTCATGAGCACACAAATTACGATAATTAGAAAGTATTGGTAAATAATTACTAAACTCATCAAGTGGTATATTATATATCTTACAAATATTTACTTGGTCATCATATTTCATTATTGAAAATAATTCTCCCACTATTCCAAAAGATAAAACTTTAACTAAAATCCAAAGAGGCACATACCCATAATTAGACATATAATGAGCAGTCGCTGTATGTTGAGCCCCATTAATTCTAATCTGTCTTTTCATCTTTTTAATCAAATCATTTACCTGCTTCTGCCTACTTTTATCACTAGTAAAGTTCTTTGCCCGTAAATAATATTTCTCTTTATATCCATATTTCTTAGATAATTGATAAGAAAATATAGACTTCAAATTATTTTCAATAACAAGCAAGTATTTAAAGAATACATTTCTAATCGCTCTATCAAAGAGAAACAGACTATACATTTCTTCAAAAGTAACCCCTTCTAAGAAATGTTTATCAACATTACTTCTCATAAAAGGATATCTATAACCTGATATAAAGAAATAATTTTCTCTTAAAAGTATTTTCTTAGCATATTCTTCATCATTAATAGTCATACCTTTATATTTAAGTATTTCTATTTGTTCTTCTAGATTCTTAAACTGCTTATCTATCATCTTCTTCCTCACCTAGAATAGATTATATCACAGTTTTTGTGGAAAAAATATGATATTTTTATGAAAAATTATGTTATACTTTAAAAAGATAGAAAGGACTGATTTAGACTATGCCTGCAACTGTTACCCATGCTTATTTTGCAAATGACCTATATGATATACTTCCCATTGGTCTAAAGAAGTTATTAATGGATGAAAAAAAGAGATTAAGAATGTTTTCACAAAGTACAGATTCTTTTATTTTTTATAATCTGTTAAAGAAGAAAGATAAACATATAAGAGATTTCCAAGGATACTTTCATACAAATAAAAGCGGGGAGTTTTTTATTAATTTAGTTAATTATATAAAGTATAATAATTATTATCAAAATAGTGAAATAATGGCTTTTCTCTATGGCTTTATCGCTCACTACTGTCTAGATTCTATTCTCCACCCCTTTATAATTTATAAAACAGGTATAGTAAAGAAAGAAGACCCTAATACTTACAAATATAGAAATAAACATGAATATATGGAAAACTTTCTAGATAATTACATGATTAAACAAAAAGAATTTATAACACCATATAGTTTTAAGTTCTATGATTTTACTTTTGACCTAAAACCCTTCTCAAAAGAATTAATAGAAGTAATAGATTATGCTTTTAAAGAGACTTTTAACTTTAAAGATTTTTCTAAGTATTACTATAAGTCTTTAAAAGATATGTACAAAGCTTTAAAGTATTTAAGATATGATAAATATGGAATAAAGATGTTTTGTTATAAAACTGTTGATAAATTTACTAGTGATAAGACTTTTAAATTCCAAGCGATATCTTATCATACTCCCCTAAAAGATGACCATAACTATTTAAATTTAAATCACAGTACCTGGCTTCATCCCTGTCTAAAAAGAGAAAAACACAATGAATCTTTTATTGAATTATATTCTATTGCTTTAAAGGATGCCAAAAAGATAATAACTGATGTTAATAGTTATTTAAAGGGAACTAAAAAGATTAATTTGAAGACTGTTTTTAAGAATTATTCTTATTTAACAGGAAAAAACTGTAATAATAAAAATGAATTAAAATATTTTGAATAAAATTTACTCTAACATATCACTATATAAATAGGTGATAATATGTTAGAAAGTTATAAGATTGCAAGAAGTAACAATGAAGAAGTATTATATTTATATTTAAATGTTAATTATGAATTTGGTGAAGATTTAGAAGAAGATGATTTAGAAAAGAAAGCTAGAAGTTATTTAGTTACTCATGATATTAAGTTTAATGGTAACAAGATTGTCTTTATTGTAAATGGTATTAGTACTAAGATGATTACTATTAACAACAATAAGACTTATTTAAATAATTATTTAATAACCCTTAATACTGAAGAAAAAATAACTTTAAAAGAATTATTATTAAGTCTTTTATTTAGTAATATAAACATTTCTTTAAGAGAAGAGACTCTAAAAGCTTTAACAGTTCTATATAGAGATGAAGTAATTTATAATTTAGATAATGATACACTTGATTTAAGAAAATTATCTTTATCTTACCATAACTATAATTATTACAAAGTTACTTATCCTGAAACATACAAAATAAAAAATGATTTATTTAACAAAGTAATAGATGACACTAATGGGGAATATTTAATTAATGATAATAAACCTATTAGATGTTTTACTCATTTAGTCAGTAATGGTTATACTGAAGAAGATAAGAGTATTCCTTACACTGTAAAAAAAGAAAGTCTTTGGGACTTAGCCTATCCTAATTATTTACAAAGAAAAAATTATAGTATTAAAGAGTTTAAAGAAAGATTAAATCTAAAAAGTGATAATTTTACTATAAAGATTACTAGTATAAGCAACTCTAATAGAATAAAAGAATTAGACTTAGGTGAAAGAAAAATAGATGCTAGAAGCCTAGCCGTATATTTAGACCTACCATCAACAGATATTACTATAATTATTAAGAAAGATTATCTTACTTTTATAACAAGAGGAATAGGTAGTGGCCTAGGTCTAAGTATTATAGGAGCAGATAATCTAGCCGAATTAGGTTATAACTATAAACAAATATTAAATTATTATTTTAAAGATGTATCATTAGTTGTGAAAAAATAAATTTGCATAAATGTAATACTTATGATATGATGTATATGTAAGAAAAAACTTACATACAATATAAAAAGGAACACTTAATATTCGCATGTTGAGTGGACCCCTAATTATTTTTTCGAGAGCCACCTAATCCAACAGTTGTAAGTTAGGCGGTTTCTTTCATTTTAAAGCAAGTATGGCAAATAGCAACAAGATATCTCGAAGAAACAACATAACTACTAAAGAAAAAATCAAATAATCTTTCTTGTTCATTAGCTAGACCTCCTTTCTGAGGTCCCACCCAACTATTAAATGTTCCTACATATATAGTATCATATTAATTTCTAGACAGCAAGAAAAAATGTAATAAATTAGTTACGAATTTTCGTAAATATATTACCATCATCCTATAAAAATAAATACATAAGTAAAATAAAAATAAATTTGCATAAATGTAATACTTATGATATGATGTATATGTAAGAAAAAACTTACATACAATATAAAAAGAGGAACATTTATTTTTGCACGTAAATGTCACCTCAAAATTGTTAAAGTGTGACACTCCTATGCTGAGTGTCTTATATTTTTATAGCCACTACCAATAAGGCAAGACTTATAACAACCAATGCGACAGATTTTAAAAGCTTTAAAATAAAAGTTTTTATCTTCATGTCTAAGTCCTCCTTTCCTTAAGAATGGAGGCGACACCCACATAAATGTTCCTTATAAATATAGTATCATATTAATTTCTAGACAGCAAGAAAAAATGTAATAAATTAGTTACGAATTTTCGTAAATATATTAATATTCTAAAAAGAAACAATTAGAAATATCCCTCTAAAAACATTTTTTATACTACAGTCATTACAAATAAAGTATCATTTTTCATAGTTAATGAGTCTTAATATAAATTTATTAATTTATCTTGATACTTCCTCTCTTTTTCTAATTCTTTTAAAGACTTTTTAGGTGTTGGTAAACATTCTGGCATTGTACCACCATTTTTAGCAATAACTTCTCTAATATTTTTCCCAATATTATAATGAGTCTCATTTGCATTTCCTTCTCCTTGAATATTATCTTTTCTTAATCTTGCTTCAGTTTGCGAAATACGAAAAAGATTAGTAGCTAATTCTTCACTACCCATATTGTCTAATATGTCTTCTCTATATCTTAATCCTTTTCTTTTAGCAATATCATCTGCAGTTTCTCCATTATATAATCCTTTATATCCAGCATTATGAAATTTATCAAAATTCTTAACTCCTGCTTTTTTAGCAGCTTGATTTAAAGAATAGTTTCCTTATTTAGTTAAGTTCCTTTGATAAAATCTTTTCTCATCTTCCGTTAACATAGAATATTCTATCTCTGTTAACTCTTGACGTCTTGTTTGAACTGCGAAATAAGTTTGACCTAAAGCGACAACTTCTTTTCTAGGATCTGCATTTTGTACTATTAAATAACAAGCATATCTAGATAACTTATAATCTATAATACTTCTTGATGTTTTTGATCCGATATTAACCATTTTCCCCACTTGGGAAAAATGGTCTGTATGGACTTATGTCAAGTTTTAGGACACTTTTTTTTACACATTTTATATTTCCGTATTTAAATTTATTCCAATTCCT
>CALVIV010000009.1 GCA_944331935.1 uncultured Bacilli bacterium
TATTACTAATCTTTTTAGACCAGCAAAAAAGAATGCTGAAAATTTACTCAGCACCCTTTAATGTCGAAGAACCAAAATAATAATAAAGAATTCTTTAATGAAAATAATTCCTAGTTATGTTTAGGAATTATTTTTTCATTTACATAGTTAATTGTAACAAGGTTAGAAATACTATCTAATAGCTCTTTAGTAGTTTCTATTATATAAGTACAGTTTTCTTCATATAATTTGCTTTTTATAATACTATCTTTAAGTAAATAGTTAATCTCTTTTTCTTTAGAATAATTAAAAGTAATAGAAGCTTCTATTCCTTTAATTAACTCTACTAGAGTAGATTTATTAATAACTTCTTTACAAGTATTAGAATAGGCTCTAATAAGACCACCTGGACCTAATTTAATACCTCCAAAGTATCTTATTACTACAACTAAGACATTTACTAAGTCATTACCTTCAATTACATTTAGAATAGGTATCCCTGCTGTTTTATTAGGCTCGCCATCATCACTAAAACCTTTATTATTGATTAGTTTAAAAGCATAACAGTAGTGAGTGGCATTCTTATATTCCTCTTTTAGTTTATTTATATTATCTTTAACATCATCTAAGAATTCTATAGGTACAATAACTCCTATAAATTTAGAGTTTTTAATAGTAGTTTCATATATTTCTTTAGTTAAAATACTCTTCATAATAAGTTCCTTTCTGTATTTGCTATTTTACAGTAAATTGTTGAAAAACACAAATAAGGTACTTGTATTACCCTTATATATTGATATATAATTTTAATAGATAAGATATAAGTATTAAAGATATCTAATTGGTTATATTAAGTAGTAAGGAGAAGAGTTGAATGAAAAAACGAGAAAATATAGTAATAATAATAGTGTTAGTAGTAATGATATTAGCAATAATAGGAGTAAGTTATGCTGCTTTTAATTATAGTGGATTAGGAAATAAAGTAAACACTATAACAACAGGAGCGATAAAGATGACTTATACTGAAGATGATAATATAATTAGTATGAGTGGAGCCCTACCAACAACAGATAAGACAGGAAAAGTAAGATTAAATCCTGGAGAGTATTTTGATTTTACAGTAAGTAGTGAGATTACAGGTAATGTCAATATCAATTATGAGATAAGTGCAAAAGATGTAACTACATCAGATAGAAAGATAGATGGTAAATATATTAAGTTATATCTAACTAGATTAAAAGATGATGGAACAGAAGAAGAGTTAATGACACCAGAGACTTACAATGAAGAGAGTAGTGCTAATAACTTTACAGGAAGACCAGCAGGAGAGATGAGTTTATATACAAGTAGTATGAATAGTAGTGAATCTAATAGATATAGACTTAGGATGTATGTAACAGAAGAATATAATCCTCAAGGAGATGGAGGAGGATTACAATTTAGTGTACAAGTTAATGTTTATGGTAAAGATGGAGAGAAGCCATTAACTGGTGCTGAGAATTTAGTGTCAAAAGCAAATCCAGATGATTTAGATTATAATACTGCAACACCTGAACAACAAAAAGAAATGTGGACTTTCACTCATCCAGAGACAGAACAAACAGAGGCCTTAACAGATTATAGATATATAGGAGCAAATCCTAATAATTATGTACAGTTTAACAATGAATTATGGAGAATAATAGGAGTATTTACAGTAGATGATGGAACAGGAAATAAAGAAGAAAGACTTAAACTAATAAGAAATGATTCTATTGGTAATTACTCATGGGATAATAAACCTAGTGGAACAGGTTCATCTACTAGCTCTTATGGTAGTAATGAATGGACTGATGCAAGAATTAATTACTTACTAAATGAAGGCCATGAAAGTGAGTCTGTTGGAGGTAGTCTATATTGGAATAGTGGTAGTGGCACTTGTTATAGTGGTTATAATAATGGAACAACTACCTGTGATTTTACATCTACAGGGTTAAAGGAAGAAGCTAAAAGTATGATAGGAGATACCTTATGGTACTTAGGAGGAGCAGTATCAACAGGTATAACAAGTTCTTGGTACTCAAACGAAAGGGGAACAACAGTATATAGTGGAAGAAGTACAAGTTGGACTGGAAAAGTAGGGTTAATGTATTCGAGTGATTATGGATATGCCACAAGTGGAGGAACAACAACTGATAGAAATACTTGTTTAAATAAAGAATTATATAATTGGGATTATTATAGTGATTGTTATAATAATGACTGGATATTTAACTCAGCTAGTCAATGGACAATCACTCCCATCTCTTCTAGTTCTATCAGGGTGTTTTTTCTGGTTAGTCCGGGGGATCTGAATCATGCTTATACGAGCGATGCTAATTATGGGGTCCGCCCAGTTGTCTTTCTAAAATCTAATATCAAAATTGTTGACGGTGATGGAAGTAGTAGTGATCCGTATATCCTACAATGATAAATAAAGCGGTAGTAAAACACGTCCCTAAAAGGCGAAGCCTTTTGGCCGTGCTTTTTTTGTCTTTTTCTATTGATTTAAGATAATTGTTTTGGTTTATAACTTTTACTTTTGGTTATACTAAGTGTAAGCTGTTTACTCTTAATGATGTTTGTGATAGAATATGTCATATAAATGGAGGGATTATATGTTTCGTAAAAATAATAAAAGTGATGAATTAGATTATAAAGCTATTAATAGATTCTTTTATACTTCTAATAACTTACTAAAGTTTGTTCTTGCTTTAGTTATTATCCTTGCTGTACTTCTTGCAACTTACTTAATTAAAGAGTGGAATATACTTGGTATAATTGGTACTATTTTATCAGTTATATCTCCAGTCTTTATAGGGTTTGTTGTCGCTTGGTTACTTGACCCTCTTGCAACTAAGTTTTCTCATAAAATGCCTCGTGTTTTAGCATGTATTCTAACATACTTAATTATCTTTGGAGGAATCATTTTAATACTTGTCTTAACAGTACCAACATTTTCTAGTGGTATTTCTGATATTGTTTCAGTTGTTCCTGATATAGTTGATAATGCTCAAGATTTTGCAAGTGATATGTTAGAGAAATTTGGTGATAGTAAACAAGTTGATAGTTATAAAGAAACTATGCTTAATAAGATAGAAAATTTTGGTAGTGATATTGCAAGTAGTTTACCTAATACTATTTGGAACTTTGGTAGAGGTTTTGTTAGTGGAGCGACTAATATAATTTTAGGTATTATGATTGGCTTTTATCTATTATTTGATTTTCGTAAATTCCAGGGACACTTACTTAGTATTATGCCTAAAAGATGGCATAAGAATGCTAAAGACTTGATGAGACGTATAAATGGTAAATTAAGAAGTTATGTTATGGGTGTTTTAGCAGTTATGGTATTAGTCTTTATTACCCAGTCTATTGGCTTTAGTTTGGCAGGACTTAGTGCTCCTTTCCTATTCGCTTTGTTCTGTGCCATAACTGATGTCATTCCATATATTGGTCCTTGGATTGGAGGTGCTCCTGCTGTTATTGTTGGTTTTACCATTGATCCAATGGTAGGAGTATTTTGTTTAGTTTCAGTAGTAGTTTGCCAGTTACTTGAGAATAATTTCTATCAGCCTCTAATTATGGGTAAAACTATGAAATTACATCCTGTTACAATTATGCTTGGACTCTTGCTTTTTAATTATTTCTTTGGTATGATAGGAATGATAGTTGCAACACCTGTAATCGCTACTATTAAGATAATTTTTGAATTTATTATGGAACATTCTGAATTGGGAGCGATGTTTAACAATTATCAAGAGAATAATAAGAAAACTGTGAAGGAACCAAGTACAAAAGAGCATCTTATCGAAGAGAGTTAATGGTAGGTGAGAATTAACTAAGATCCTTTTGGAAAGCTAGTTCTAGAGTTTTGTAGGGATGACCTTTATCAAAATTAAGACCAAAGTAGGATGGTAACGTGTATTATACACTCCTACAGTGGTCTTTTTTATGTAATTTTAGGAGTTGGTTTAGATGAAGATATTTTTGTTAGCAGGTAAAGCTGGTTGTGGTAAAGATTTACTTGGTAGTTATATGAAGACTAAATATGATTTTAAAGGTGATAGTGCTTGTATTCTTCATATAACGACACCTCTATATGAATATGCTAAAAACTATTTTAGTTGGGATGGTGATATGAGGGATAAACCAAGGGAGTTTTTACAAGAGATGGGAATTGAAGTAATTAGAAATACTTTACATAAAGATACATTTTTAGTAGATAGATTATGTGAGGATATAGATATATTAAAACATTACTTTGATGTCTTTATTATTACTGATGGTAGACTTGTTAGTGAATTTAATTTGTTAAGAGAAAGATTTCCTGATATTAAGATAATTCATGTAATTAGAGATAATTATGATAATAAATTGACTGCTAAGGAAAAAGAACATATTACTGAGACTGATATGGATAATTATAAAGATTATGATTATGTCGTTAATAATACTACTAAAGAGGAATTATATAAAGAAGCTGATAAAATTATGGATATAGAAAGTGGGGTCGAATATTTATGAAAAAACTAATCGCAGTCGTTGGTATGAGTGGAACAGGTAAGAGTGTTGCAACAACATACTTAGAAGATCAAGGTTATAAGAAGATATACTTTGGAGGAGTAATTTATGATAAGATGAAAGAAGCCGGTATAGAGATTACTCCTGATAGTCAAAAAGAGTTTAGAGAAAATCTTCGTAAAGAACATGGTATGGGAGTAGTTGCCAAGATACTCCTTCCTAAGATAAGTGATGCTTATAGTATAGGAGATACGGTCTTAGATGGCTTATATTCTTGGGATGAATATTTAATACTTAAAGAAAGATTTAAAGATTTAAAGTTAATTTGTGTTTGCACAGATAAGAAAATTAGATATAATAGAGTTGAGTCAAGACCAGATAGACCTTTTAATCATGAAGATATTATTAAAAGAGATATTTCTGAGATAGAAAATTCTGCTAAAGGTGGTCCTATTGCCTTTGCGGATTATTATATCTTAAATAATGGAGATCTTAATAGTTTTTATAAGAGATTAGAAGAAATACTTAAGGATATAGAACAAGAAGGAGAGAAGTAATATGAGATATATGACTAGTAATGAAATAAGAAAGATGTGGATTAAATACTTTGAAGAACATGGCCATAAATATGTTAAGTCAGCTCCATTAATTCCTATTAATGATGACTCACTGCTTTGGATTAATGCCGGGGTTACCCCATTAAAAAAATACTTTGATGGTACTATTACACCTGAGTCTAGAAGAATTGTTAATATTCAAAAATGTATTAGAACTAATGATATAGAAAATGTTGGTGTTACTAAAAGACATCATACTTTCTTTGAGATGATGGGTAACTTTTCTATTGGTGATTACTTTAGAGATGAAGTAATAGAGTTTGCTTTTGAACTTTTAACTAGTAAAGATTGGTTTGCTATTCCAGTTGAGAAGCTTTATGTAACAATTTATACAAATGATTTAGATTCTTATAATAAATGGATAGAAGTTGGTATGCCTAAAGATCATATCATAAAACTAGAAGGTAATTTCTGGGAAATAGGAGAAGGACCTGGAGGACCTGATAGTGAAATATTTTATGATCAGGGAGAGAAATTAGATCTAGATGGTACTGCCTGGGATAAATTTATTAACGACGAAGATCAAGATCGTTATGTAGAAATTTGGAATATTGTTTTTAGTCAATATAATTGTAAACCAGGTACACCTAGGGAAAAATATGAAGAACTTCCTCATAAAAATATCGATACGGGTGCAGGATTAGAAAGATGGGCTTGTATCTTCCAAGGTGTTGAATCCAACTTTGAGACAGACCTTTTTAGACCTATTATTGAGAAAATAGAAGAGTTAAGCGGTGTTTTATATAATGGTGAAGTAGCCTTTAAAGTAATCGCTGACCATATGAAAGCGGTAACATTTGCGATAAGCGATGGGGCAAGTTTTGGAAATACTGGTAGAGACTATGTCTTAAGACGTTTAGTAAGACGTAGTGTTAGATTTGGTAGAACTTTAGGATTTAGTGAACCATTCCTTTATAAACTAGTTCCTACTATTGTTAATGTAATGGGAGAAGCATATCCTGAGTTAAAGAAAAATTCTGGTGAAGTAGCAGTATACATATTAGATGAAGAGAAATTATTCTTTAATACTCTAGAAGATGGAGAACGTCGTCTAAAAGAGATTATGAGTGATGATAATGATAAAGTAATTAGTGGCTATGATGCTTTTAGATTATATGATACTTATGGCTTTCCATTAGAACTTACAGAAGAAATTGCAAATGAAAGTGGCTATACTGTTAATGAACAAGAATTTAATGATTATATGACTAAACAAAAGGAACTTGCTAAGAAAAATTCTCGTTCTAAGACATCTATGGCTAGTCAAAAGAAAGTCTTAATGGACTTTACTAAGCCTTCAACCTTTGTTTATGGGCTATATCGCCTAAAGAGTAGTGTTCTTGCTATTGTTAGTAAAGATAAATTAGAAAAGTCTCTTGATCACTCTGGATATATCATTTTAAAGAGAACTTGTTTCTATTCTGAATCTGGTGGTCAAGTTTCTGATACGGGTATGATTGTTGGTAAGAACTTTAAAGCAAGAGTTGTTGATGTTTTCAAAGGACCTAATGGACAACATATTCATAAGATAAAACTATTAGACGGTATAATTCATGTTAATGATGAAGTTGAAGTAATCATTGATAAACAAAGAAGAAAAGAGATTGAGGCAAATCACTCTAGTGTACATATCTTACAATATGCTCTCCAACAAGTAGTTGATAAAAATATTAGACAAGCAGGTAGTTATGTAGATGAAGAGAAAATTAGATTTGACTTTACCTGCCCATCTAAAATTAGTGATGAAGAGATAGTTAAAACAGAAGATTTTGTCAATAATATAATCAAAAAACACGTTATAACTTCTACTGAAACTATGCCACTTGATAAAGCGAAAGAATTAGGAGCGATGGCTTTATTTGGTGAGAAGTATGGTAGTACGGTTAGAGTTGTTAAAATTGATAAATCTATAGAGCTTTGTGGTGGTACTCATGTTGCAAATACTAAAGATATAGGTAAGTTTGCCATATTTAACTTTGAATCTAAAGGAAGTAATACTTATAGAATAGAGGCAGTTACTGGTAATAGATTAGA
This sequence comes from uncultured Bacilli bacterium, assembly GCA_944331935.1. Taxonomy (GTDB): domain Bacteria; phylum Bacillota_I; class Bacilli_A; order RF39; family UBA660; genus Onthousia. The sequence goes on from CALVIV010000009.1 coordinate 7,173, forward strand.
GAATACTTTATTTGAAGTAATTAAACCTTATAATGATGAGATGGTTAAACTATTAATAAAAGCGAAAGAAATCCTTGCCCTTGCTAAAAGACAAAATATTAATTTAGACTTTGATGTGGAAATAGATAATAGTGCTCCAACTTCTTATAAAGATATTATCTATAATCAAAATGAACTTTCTTATGTTCAAAGTGAAGTTAAAACATTAGAGAAAACTTATAATAATGAAGTAGAGAAGTTAACTTTATCAAGCTTAGATGCTTATCTTTCTAGAGTAAAAGAAATTGGTGGTAAGAAATTATTATACTTAGAGCTTGATAATATCGAGATGTTCTTAGTAAAAGCCATGGCTGATAATTTATGCAATAAATTTGATGAAGTAGTAGTTTTACTTGCCAATATTAAAGAAGATAATAGTGTTAACTTTATCTGCCGTAGTTCTATTCCATCAGTTAATGCTGGATTTGTTGTAAAAAGTATTACAACTGCCTTTAATGGTAATGGAGGAGGTAGTCCTACATTTGCTCAAGGTGGTATTAAAGATAAGAGTCATTTAAAAGAGATAAAAAGTGCAGTAGAGGACTTAATTAATGAATAGTTATTTAATTAAAAGCAATGCTATTAGTCTTATAGATAAAAAAATAGATGAGTTAATTAAAGAGTTAGGCTTTAATGATGCTAGCATTACTACTTATGACTTGGAAGAAGATAGTATTACTTCTTTAATAGAAGATGCTGATACTATCTCTTTTCTAACACCTAGTAAAGTAATAATAGGTAAAAATCTATCTAATAATAATCTAGATGATAAAAACATTAAAACCTTATCTAAATACTTAGATAATCCTAATAGTGATGTTTTATTAATCTTTGTAACTACTAATATAGACACAAGAAAGAAAAGTATTAAAGAAGTTATTAATAAACTTTCTTTAGTTAATATTAGTACAGATACAAAGAGCATAGTTAAAGACATATTAAAAGGCTATGATGTAGAATATAGAGTTATTAATCTATTAGATGAATATTATAAAGATGATTTAGAAAGACTTATTAGTGAGACTAAAAAACTAGCTTTAGCATTTATAAACACCAAGAAAATCACCTATAAAGAGGCACTTGACTTACTAGTTAAACCTCTAAATAAACAGGATACCCTTGCTTTTGACCTAGTACGTGAGATAGCTTTAAAAGATAAGAAAAAAGCTTTAAATATTTATAATGAACTACTTAGTTATAATATTGAAAGTTATGCTTTATTTGGGCTATTAGAAAGTCAGTATAGACTACTTTATCAAGTAAAAGTCTTAAATAAAAGAAATATTTCCTATAACGATATAGCAAGTATTTTAGAAGTACATCCTTTTAGAGTTAAGAAGACTTTAGAACTAGTTAGATATTATACCTTAAAAGAAATAAGAAAACTCCTTAAAAATCTTGCTGATATCGACTATAAAATTAAAAGTGGTATCTATGAAAATAATATAATTATAGATTTACTAATATTAAATATCAAGTAGTGTATTGCTTGATATTTTTACTTTTTTTGATATAATATGTATTATTTAGAGAGGGGATTATGTATGGAGTTTATAGATGAACTTATTGATAAAACTAATAAGATATTTTCTAATGATGAAATGACAAAAGCCATATTAAAATCTTTTGATAATACTAATACAATAGAAGAATTATTAATATTGAAATGGCATTTAGGAAGAGTCTTTTATCCTAGTGTTATTGATTTTAAAAATGATAATAGCTTTTCTAAAAATATTGAGAGAATATCTTATAACAATGCTTTGAAAAATAAGGAATATATTATAGATGATTTGCTAGGTGGGGCTTCTTTATCTAAAATTAAAGATCAATATAATACTACAAGGGAAGCTTTAAATAGATTAATTATTAACTATCTAAATACTGCTAACTATAAGGAGGAAATATTATCAAGAATAGAATCATTTAATGAACCATTTGTTCCTCAACATGATAGAGAATTTTTAATTGCTAAAGCTGCTATAAAAATGTTTATTGATAATAAATGTTATACTTCTACTAAAGCATATAAAAAATTTGCCTGTCCTACTTCACAGACATTTAAATATTTGAATATTTTAGAAGTACAAAAGCATCCTTTATATATAAAATACACTCTATTGAATAAAAAAGAATCAAGTACTAATACTACTAATGTAGATAATAGAACACATCATAAGGAAAAAGAAGAACAGAAAAAGAAAATTAATAAGATTGGTGCCTTTAGTTATGAAGAAATATTAGATATATTAACTAATTATAATAGTAAAGAATTTCTTAACTATTGTTTATATTATGGCTTTGATTCATTTGTTTTAAAAGAGTTATTAAGAGATAATATAGATTTAAGAGAAGAACTTGCTAAAGCTAGAAATAAAGAGATGACAATTAATATTTATGATAAGTATGTAAATAGATATAAGATAATAATTAAAAGTGTTATTAAAGATATAATTATTCTTAGTAAAGATAGATTTAAAAAGCCTTTAGATTTATATAAATATTATGAAAAAACTTGTTTTAATATAAAAATATTAGCAAGATTAGCAGAAAGCTTTTCTGATATAAAGAATAACACTCTTATATTACAGTATTTAGATAAATTTCCTTCTGTTTTAGAAGAAGTTACAAGAAGAAATTTACCTGCCCTAAAACAAAAGGGTGTATTTAGTTGTTGTAAAGATAGTATTTCATTTTATTATAGTGAGTTTAATAGAGCTTTAAGTGATATTGATGAAAAAGGAATGCCATTAGTTAAAGGTGTACTTTATGGTTCTATAAAAAGACAAATAGAATTAAAAGATGTTAAAGTAATGAAGAAAAAGTTATAAAAATAAAGAAGGGTTTTAGCTCTTCTTTTGTTTTTCTAAGTATAAATAAATCTCTTTTAATTTATGTTCATAGCCTAAATCTTTAGGATGATAATATTTCTTATTCTTTAATTTATCAGGTAAGTATTGTTGTTTAACAAAAGCATTTTTATAATCATGAGGATATTTATAAGTATCACTTGGATTCTTTAAGTGTTTAGGGATATCACCTACATTACCTTTTTCTATATCACTTAAAGCTTCATCTAAAGCGATATGGGCAGTATTACTTTTAGGAGATAGAGCCATTTCTGTAACAATAGTACCTAGTGGAATTCTTGCTTCCGGTAATCCTACTAACTTAGCGGCATCAATCGCTGCCATTACTTTAGGACCAATAGAGGGGTTAGCAAGACCTATATCTTCATAGGCGATAACAGACATACGTCTAAAGATACTATCTAAATCTCCTATTTCAATTAATCTTGCTAAATAGTGTAGTGAAGCATCAACATCACTTCCTCTAATAGATTTTTGAAAAGCCGATAACATATCATAGTAACCATCACCATTTTTATCAGCATTAAATACGGGTTTACTATTAATCTTTTTAACAACATCTATATCTACTTTAAAATCATTAGTAGAGTAGTAAGATATCTCTAAAAGGTTATAAGCATATCTTAAATCATTACCTGAAGCCCTTGCAATATAATCAATAGCTTTGCCTTCTATCTTTATATTAGGTAAATAAGGACTACTAACCGCTTTCTTTAACCCTTCAACAATATCACTTGTCTCTAAGTCTTTAAGTTCAAACAACTGACACCTTGATCTAATAGCAGGATTAATAGCATGATACGGATTACTTGTAGTCATACCTATTAAAGTAATAAGACCGCTTTCTAAACAAGGCAGCAAGATATCTTGTTTATCTTTATTAAGTCTATGTATTTCATCCATAACTAGAACAATACCATCATACATTTTCGCTTCTTCTATAACGATATCTAAATCTTTCTTAGAATTAACTGTAGCATTTAAAAATCTATGTCTAACTCCTAAGTCATTAATAATAGCATTGGCAATAGAAGTTTTACCTATACCAGGTTTACCATATAAAATCATGGAAAATAACTTCTTGTTCTTAACTAAATTACTAAGAATCATATTGTCTCCCACTAAATGTTTTTGTCCTATTACTTCTTTTAGGGAAGTAGGGGCAAGTTTTAAAGCTAGAGGTTTATCCATGTGTATCACTTTCTTTCTACTAGATTATTTTATCAAAAAACTCTGTCATTTTAAAGATATTGATGTTATACTTTTATTTAGGAGGGTTTCGTATGGAGAAGAAATTAGAAGATTATTATAAAAAATGGAAAGAAGTAGATTTTCTTATTAAAAGAAGAACAGATGATCAAAACGAAATTTATGATAAATTGATGGAAACTAATTTGGGAAAATTTTATTTTAGCTTAACTGATGAACAGAAAAATGATTTTAGAGGAATTTATTGTTGCATTGATTGTAGAGATTATTTCCATTCAGATCTTTATAAATATTGTAGTGTTTCTGAAGTAATTGAAATATATCACGAAACATTGCATGGCACAGAAACAGATGCTTTGTGTAGTGATGATTTTCCTTTTAAAGATAGAGGACTTGCAATTTATATTAAAGATGGTGTAGATACTTATAATGCTTTGACAGATGAGAGTACAAAAGACTTAAAAGTTAGTGCTGAAGTTAAATTATTTATACAAAATATTATAAATGATTTATATGGTTTTAATGACAATCTTACAGTAGATGATATTCCAGTAATTAAAGTAATTTATGATAAATTAACTAAGCGTGAAGAAGAATTTCCTAAAACTAATTCTGTTACAGCAGTACAAGGAATTATTTTAGATAAGGTTAAAAGAATTCATGCTATAGATAAAAACCATATTACTTATAAAGAAAATAGACGTAATGTTATTGTAGATTTAAAAGAGAAAATAGATGAAAATGAGACGGAAATAAGAAACAGTGATAGTGGCTTTAAGTATTTGTTATTATCTTTGGTAGAAACTGCTAAATATGAAGTTCGTCTATTAGAAGGCAAGAGAGTTACTGCTCTTTTAAAAGAAATAGAAGAAAGTAATATGAGGGAAAGTGATAAAGATTACTTTAAAGATGCCCTTGTTAAAGCATATTATAATTTAACAAATATCGAATTTAGAAAACAAAGTAAATATTTTGATAATGATAATGATATTTGTTATGCTACTTTTGAGACAGGTAATTATGAGATAAATAAGAGATTAATTAAAATGAGGCAAGGTTTGTAGGTGAAAAATATGCAGTATAATAAGAATAAATTTAATGATTATTTAAAAAATTATCTAGATATTAGGCAGCGAATAGATAATACTAAAAAGACAATTAATGAACTTATAGAAGATGAGAAATTAAAAGAAACACTTAGTTTTTATAGTGATTTAGATGATGTTAATAAGAAAAGATTTGATAGAATTAATTGTAATAATGATTATGTTAGATATAAATTGAACAGGAGAATACTTATAGAATTAAATGGGGGACTACTTAACTTATATAAAGATTTTATAGAAAGTGATGCTTTTCCTTTTTCTAAAGACGATTACCATTTCTTTGTTAGTAGTGATACATATTTAGTTGATGCAATTACTGATGTGGATAGTAGTGAATTAAATAAAGAAGAGAATACTTTTTTAAGAGATAGTATAGCTTCAATATATAAATATAACCCTAATGATTATAGTAATGATGATATACCTTTAATAAAAGTATTATATTTAAAAAGTAAAGCTAGTTATGTTAATCCTGTAACTTTATGTGATGCTATTAAAAGTGATATTAGAGTAATTAAAAATTTAGATGCAAAAGGAAAAAATGTTTGTTCATATAGGAGTTATCAATATAAAGATTCGTGGAAAATAGATCACTTTAAAAACAAATTACTAATTCAAGAAAAAAGAGTTTTAGATAGTGATAGTAAATATAAAGATTTGTTATTATTTTCTATTAGGTCTGCATTTTATGAACTTGAACTTTTGAGTGGTACAAGAGTTACTGAAGTACTAGAACAATTAGAAAATGTAGAGGTAGTAAATCAACATCAAGAAAGAAAAAGAGAATATGAAATGGAAGCTTTAATTAAAGCTTATTACAATTTAACTGATATAAACTTTAGAGAAAATAGTAACTATTTTAGTGATGATGATTATATCTTTGCAAGATTTGAAACTGCTGATAAAAAAGTAAATGAGAAAATGTTAAAAATGATGAAAAGATAGGTAGTGATAACTTGAAACGTAGTGAAGTAGATAGAGAAAAAATAAGTCCGATGATGAGACAGTATTTAGATATTAAAGATAAGTATGAAGATACTATTATCTTTTTTAGGCTTGGAGATTTTTATGAAATGTTCTTTGAAGATGCTGTTATTGCATCTCGAGAGTTAGAATTAACTCTAACAGGACGTAATGCTGGGCTTGAAGAGAGAGTTCCTATGTGTGGTATACCTTTTAAGGCTTATGAAGGGTATTTAGACAAATTAATAGATAAAGACTATAAAGTTGCAATAGTTGAACAGTTGGAAGATCCCAAGACTACTAAAGATATGGTAAAAAGGGATGTTATTCAAGTAGTTACTAAAGGTACAAGATTAGATTCATCTATTAATGCTAAAGATAATAACTTTATCGCCTCTATCTATGACTTAGAGTATTGTTATGTCTTATCATACTCTGATGTATCGACTGGAGAAGTCTATGTCTTATTAGAAAATGGTGATAAAGATGCTTTGCTTAGAGAAGTATTAAGACATAATTTTAGCGAAATAATCGTCAATAATAAAATAGATAGAGAGTTTGTTAATACTTTAAGAACTACTTATCACTTAAACGTTACTATCTATGATGAACTATATAATGGCAGTGATTATAGTTATGTCTATAAAAACTTAAAAGATGTAAGAGAAGAGACTGGTATTAAACATTTACTTTCATATCTTACTAATACTAAAAAAGGAGATTTATCGCATTTAACAGAAGCAAAGGTAGAGAATACTAAAGAACATTTGTTAATAGATAATAATACGAAAAGAAATCTAGAACTTACTGAGACTGTTAGATTAAGAGAAAGAACTTATAGTTTATTATGGCTTTTAGATAAGAATAAAACTGCGATGGGTAGTAGACTCTTAAAACAAAATATAGAAAGTCCTTTAACTAATAAGAAAGAAATAGAAAAAAGATATGACTTTGTAGATAAGTTAAGAGTAGAGTTTATTTTAAGAGATGATTTAAAAAATAACTTAAATGAAGTCTATGACTTAGAACGACTTGCTAGTAGAATTACTTATGGTAATTTAAATGCTAGAGACTTACTTCAACTTAAAAATAGTTTAAAGGTATTACCAGATATTAAGAGAATCTTAAAAGAATTAAACTATTATAAAGAAATAGAGGACTTTCCTGAAGTTTATAGTTTACTTGATAAAAGTATAGTAGAAGATCCTCCTATTACCTTAAGAGAAGGACATCTTATTAAAGATGGGTATAATGATGAGTTAGATGAGTTAAGAAAAGTATCCAGTGGTTCTAAAGACTTTATCTTAGAACTTGAACAAAAAGAGAAGGAAAGAACTGGTATTAAGAACTTAAAAGTAGGTTTTAATAAAGTCTTTGGTTATTATATAGAAGTTAGTAAAGGACAGGTTAAAGAATTAAAAGATGAATACGGGTATGAAAGAAAACAAACCTTATCTAACTGTGAGAGATTTATTACTCCTTTACTTAAAGAAAAAGAAAATATTATCTTAGGGGCAGAAGAGAAGATTATTAACTTAGAATATGATTTATTTATGAAGATTAGAGAGACTATTAAAAGATATATTCATCCTTTACAGAAAACTGCTAATATCATCGCTGAATTTGATATGTTACAAGCATTCTCTACTGTTTCTGATATGTATAATTTTGTAAGACCTACTATTACAGATAACCATTCAGTAAAGATAATTGCATCACGTCATCCTGTTATCGAAGAAGTAATGGCAAAAGAAGATAAGAAATATGTCTCTAATGATATAATTATGGATGAAGATACAAGTATACTTTTAATAACAGGCCCTAATATGGCTGGTAAATCAACTTATATGAGACAGTTTGCCATTACAGTTATCATGGCTCAAATAGGTTGTTTTGTACCTGCAAAGAGTTGCTCTATGCCAATATTTGATAAAATCTTTACAAGAATAGGGGCAAGTGATGACTTAGTTAGTGGCGAGTCTACATTTATGGTAGAGATGAAAGAAACGAATCTTGCTTTAGAGAATGCTACTAAGAACAGTTTAATTTTATTTGATGAGTTAGGTAGAGGTACAGCGACTTATGATGGAATGAGTCTTGCTCAAGCGATATTAGAGTATATCCATGATAAAATAGGAGCGAAGACGATGTTTTCTACGCATTACCATGAACTTACTAGTTTATCTAATAGTCTAAAACATCTGCAAAATGTCCACGTCTCTGCTGTAGAAGAAGATGGAGTCTTAACCTTCTTACATAAGATAAAATTAGGGGCAGTTGATAAGAGTTATGGCCTTAATGTAGCATCTCTTGCTCACTTACCATCATCTTTAATTAAAAGGGCAGAAGAAATACTTAATGTCTATGAGAGTGAAGGGGTTAAAGAAAGGGAATTTACTCAGACTAGTTTATTTAGTCTTGATGAAGAAGAAGTGAAAGTTGAAGAGAAAGTTAATGAAATAGAAGAGATGGTTAAAGAGTGTGATCCTCTAAATATGACACCAATTAATGCTTTAAACTTCTTATATGAATTAAAAGAAAAAATAAAGAAAGAAGATGTTTAAAATGGAAGTAGATTTATTACAGTTAATAAAAGATAGAATGCCTGGCTTGGAAGAAAATGAAGTTGTTTGTAAATTATTAGATTATTATCTTAAGGATAACTATTCTTCAAATCTATTTACATTATCTGATGATATGATTAAGCTAGAAGATGGCACGTACATTAATATTTATAATGATGACAATATTGGCATTACAAAAAATAATGAAGAAGTGAGAGTAGTAGAGAATATTAGATTTAACATTATAGATAATAATAGTTTTGATATATTTTATTGTAATTATGATGTTAATGGTAATAAACCTTTAGTTAAAAGTTTTAACTTATCATTTTTAAATAATAAATTAAGCAGGGCAGTTATTAGTGAATGGGATTTTTCTAAGGAAATGGAACTACTTCTTTCCCGTATAGCCAGTATACTTGCTACTATAAATCCAAATATGGATTATTATGAAGAAATTAAACAATTAATAGATAAATGTTCTGCTACAAATATAATTGCACATTATAAAATTTTAAGTGTAAATGATAAAAAAATAACTACTGATGAGGATGATGTACTATTAGAAGAACCGCTTGATAAAGATATTATTGAGGTGTTGGATGGATTTTTTGACTTTTCTAAGGAAGAACATAGTAAAGTAAATCAAGCTATGTATGATAGTCTTTTAACTGTAGAGGATAGTATAGAAAATATTAATACTCCTAAAGAAAGACAATATATATTAATTAATAATAGAAAATAAAAAGGGATGATAACTAATGAATTATGTATTAATATATAAAGATACTAAAAAGAATATAAACTACTATTATAATTTTAATGATAAGTTGGTTTATACTAGTAATAATAAAAATAATAATTGTAATATAATAGGAGTAATTGGTATTATTATAGGCTTTATTTCCTATCTTACTTTCGCTTGCCTTAGTTACTATTTACCATATTCATATCTATTTATAGTACTAGTTGGAATTATCTTTGGTATAGTTATAACACTTATTGCCAATTCTACTATTAAAGATATCTTTAAAGAAAAAGGTAAGAAAGTGTCTTTAGATAAACTAAGAGAAATGTATAATAAGAATAAATCATTCAGAATTAAATACTTTATCTTACTAATTGCATTCTTTATTCTAACAATATTAAATCTAGTATTGTATCAAAACATCACTACTATAAATTGCCTTTTATTTACTAGTACTATAATGACAACATTTTTATTACTTTTATATAGGCCAGTTAATAGTTTTAAGTTTTATAAAGTGATTAATAAATAGTGAGGTAATTATGAAAAAAGAATTAGAAATATGTGTTAAAGCATTAGTTCCATTTAAGGAAATTATTAATGATATGTTAGAAAAAGGATTTCATGTTCAAGAAGAATTTCAACTTAATGATATTTATATGGTTCCAAAAGATAAAGAAATAGCTTTGAAAGAAGCTGATAAACTTTTATCTAATTATATTTTAGTTAGAGAAAGAGTAGGTAAGCAAGTTTCTTTAGTAAAAAAAGTTAAACTATTTAATTCTAAAGGTGAAATAGTAAAACAATGTTCTATTAAATGTCCTATTTGTAGTGTTGAAGATGGTTATAAGTTTATGAAAGAATTAGGATATAAGAAATTGTTAGAGATAAGAGATCATAATGTTTTACTATCTAATGGAAAAAATGAGATATATGTACAAGATGTAGAAGGATTAGGTACTTATATAGAGATGGAACAAAAAAATTTATTACTTGATAATAATAATGGTAATAATATTGAAGAAATGATTAATACTTTAAATAGTTATAATCTGAAAATAGATAAGAGTAACTACTTTGCTAAAAAATCTTATGATATGTTAAAGAAAGTTATAGAAAATAAATAATTTTACCTACATATAACTAATTAATAATAGATATTATTGAGATAGAACAAACATTTAATAATGTTTGCTCTTTTCATATGTGACTTTTTTTGATAAAATTAAATAGAGAAAGAGAAGTGATACTTTTGAAAACAAGAAATGAAGTAAGAGAAATAGCTCTTCGTATAATCTATAAAATAAATATATTTGATGCTGCTCATGTTTATTATGATGTAGATGACTTAATTAAAGAAGAATATGAAGTAGAAAATGAGTTTGTTAATTCTCTAGTTAATGGTGTTATAGAAAAAAGAGATGAGTTAACTAATTTAGTTAATAAATATATGTCTGATTGGACTCTTGATAGGCTTAATAAAGTAGACCAGGCTTTATTCCTTTTATCTAGTTATGAGTTAAAGTATCTTGATACACCTAGTATTGTTAGTATCAATGAATGGGTAGAAATATCTAAAAAGTATAGTGATGAGAAAATTACTAAGATGTTAAATGGCGTTTTAGATAATATTTATCATAGTGAGGATAATAATGAATAAAGAATACTTAACAGTTAGTCAGTTAACTAAATATATTAAATATAAATTAGATAATGATGTTAATTTAAGAGAAGTTTATCTTAAAGGAGAAATATCTAACTTTAAAGCTCATACTAGAGGACACTTTTATTTTACTATTAAAGATGAAGGTAGTAGAATTAATGCTGTTATGTTTGCAAGCAGTGCTAGTAAAGTTAAGTTTACTCCAGAAGATGGAATGAAGATACTTGTAACAGGAAGAATATCTGTTTATGAAGCGACAGGAGGGTACCAAATCTATGTTAATGAAATGATGGAAGATGGAGTAGGGAATCTTTATGTTGCTTTTGAACAATTAAAGAAAAAACTTGCTAGTGAAGGCTTATTTGATGATAGATACAAGAAACCTATTCCTAAGATACCAGAACGTGTGGGAGTAATAACAGCCCCAACTGGAGCGGCAATACGTGATATAATATCTACTATTAATAGAAGATTCCCACTAACTGAAGTAATACTTTTACCTAGTTTAGTACAAGGAGAAGGTGCTAAAGAAGATATTGTAAGGCAGATAAAACGAGCTGAAGATTATAACCTTGATGTTCTAATAGTAGGAAGAGGTGGAGGCTCTATTGAAGATTTATGGGCCTTTAATGAAGAGATAGTAGCAAGAGCAATCTTTGATTGCCCAATACCAGTAATAAGTGCAGTAGGTCATGAAATCGACTTTACTATTGCAGACTTTGTAGCAGACCTAAGAGCACCTACACCGACAGGGGCAGCCGAGATTGCCGTTCCTAATAAAGCAGATGTTATAAACTATATTAATCAGTTAAGTTTAAGAAGCAGGAAAGCCGTAGGAAATATTCTAGAATTAAAGAAAAAAAGACTTGATAATATCAAGAGTAATTACATCTTAAATAATCCTTTAGATTTATATTCTGCTAAAATTCAAAAACTTGATTATTTAACTGAAAGCTTAGTTAAAAACTATAAAAATATTATTGATAAAGAAAAAATTAAACTAAATAATATTAAGACAAGGCCATTATTTAGTAATCCTTTAGTAATATTAGATAAGACTAAACAAAAATATGCTTTGCTACTTAGTAAATTAGATGCCTTATCTCCTTTAAAAACATTAGAGAGAGGCTATGGTATTATTAAACTTAATGAAAAGGCAGTTACTAGTATAAAAGACTTAAAGAAAGATGATTTAATAAATATAGAATTAAAAGATGGCAGTAGGGAAGCTATCATAAAGTAGGAGGAATTAATTATGGAAAAGAAAGAAATGAAATTTGAAGAGAAAATAACTGAATTAGAAACACTTGTTAAAGCCTTAGAAAACGGAGATGTAGAACTAGATAAAGCGATAGATTATTTTACAAAAGCTACTAAACTTGCTTCATCTTGTGATAAAGATTTAAAAGAAGCAGAAAAAGCTCTAACATCTATAGTCAATGAAGATGGGACTCTTTCTGACTTTAAAGGTGAAGTAGAAGCATAATTATGAGAGAGATTAAAATACATGGTATTTATAAACACTTTAAAGGAGATTACTATTTAGTAGAAGAAGTTGCTAAAGACTGTGAAACCCTAGAAGATGTAGTAATTTATAGAAAACTATATGAAGATGGTTCATGTTGGGTTAGACCTTTAAAAGACTTTATGGAAAAAGTTGACCATGATAAATACCCTAATGTAGAACAAGAGTATAAGTTTGAACTTATAGAACCATATAGTAAAAGGGAAAAGTTTAAAGGAGAATAGATATGGAACAAATAACTTATAAAGAGTTTAGAAGTTTTTTAGATAGTGATGTAGATGAAGCAGAATACTTTGGTTATAGTAAAGAAAATTTAATCAGTTTGAAAGAACGTTTAGAAGGATTAAGAGAACGTTTTGATATATGTGAGTCTAGAATAGAAAGTGATAGAGAAAAAATTAAAAGAGCTTATAGTGATATAAGTGATATTTCTTATAGTGATTATCGCAAGACTTTAACTTTTGATATTGGGAAATCTTCATATTATTTAACTAAAGATAAAGAAAGAAATATTTATAAAATTAATTGGTATGCAAGTAGTGAACCATCAATACTTACTAGTATGAAATTAATTAAATATAGAAATATAGGAAAAAAGTTTTCTAAAGAAATAGGAAATATTGTAGAAAATAGTGTTAAATACTTTAATAAAGAAAATACAATTGAATCAGTAAGCTCAATATTTACTTTAGAAGATAGATATTTTTCATCTAAGTTAAATTGTAATAATTGTCCATTTTTCTTTATTGATAAAAAAACACTTATGCCAAGTAAAAATACAATTATATCTTTTGATGATGAACTAGATAATGAAAAAACGTTAAATGTTGAAGATAAGCAGAAATTATTAACTAAGATAATGGTACCAAGAGGATTTTTAAACTAAATAAGAGTGTTAGCATTAGCTAGCACTCTTATCTCCTTCTTCTAACATAGTTGTTATAAAAATACCATACCCTTTCTTAGCATCACTTACAATAACATGAGTAACGGCACCTATAATCTTATTATTCTGAATTATAGGAGAACCACTCATACCTTGGATGACACCTCCAGTTTCATTTAAAAGTTCTTCATCTGTTATTTCAAAAAGAATATTTTTAATATCACTATCTTTATTAATATTTAAAATATTTATAGTATATTCTTTTACTTCATTACCATTAATAACAGTCCTTATTATCGCTTCACCTTTCTTAACATCATCTTTTGTTCCTACTTCTAAAGCTTCAGTATCTAAGAGTTCACTTGAATATTTTCCAAAAATACCTGACTCTTCATTAGAATTAATCTTACCATAAGTTACAGATTCATCATAAGTTGCATTTTTCTCTCCAGGTGAACCATTTTCACTTTTGGTATTATCAGTTACTGTGGCTTTAAAGATTTTACCATCTTTTATCTCAAATCTTTCACCAGTAGTTCTCTCAGTTATCTCATGACCTAAAGCACCGAATATAGTAGTCTTAGGGTCGATATAAGTAAGTGTACCAATTCCTGTTATTTCATCTTTTACATAAAGACCTGTTTTACAGACGGCATCACTATCACAAATCATATCTAAAGTTAAATTAGAAGACTTACCATTTCTAATAATAGTTACATCTAACTGATTATTACTATTTGCTTCATCATTTACTGCTTTTACCATTTCATCTATATTATTTACTTTGGTATTATTAATTTCTGTAATAGTATCACCAATTAGAAATCCTGCATCTTTTCCAATATATTTTCTATCTACTTCATAAAAGCCAACTACTAAAACACCTTTAGAATTAATTTCTATACCAATGGTTTCTCCACCTGGGATAATATATTTGGAATAAGCAGATACACTTTGGGGCATAATAAAGAGTATAAGAAGAGGAAAAATTATTTGTAGCTTTAATTTTTTTAAAAAATGCATTTTAATCACTCCTTAGCTACATTACTATTATGGAGCATTTTAAGAAAAAAAGACGTGTTAAATCTTGCCAATATTAATCAAATATGATATAATAATAGCCACTTGAAGGGGGAATACTATGAAAGTATGGAAAACTGCTAAATTTTTAAAAAAAGATAAAAATATAGAGTTAATTACTAGAAGTTATATTAATTATATATATAAATATGGACCAATTAACGATATTATTAGAAAATATAATATTAATCCTAGTGATGTCTATAAACTAAATCAATATACTGCTAATAGAATTGCAGGATTACTAATACTATATCTTGCTAAAGATAAGAAAAGACTTAATGATATAGTTTTAAAGTATGATACTAGTGATTTATTAGTTAGTGATATAACACCAGAAATAGAAGGATATATAGAAAGGTAAGGGTAGTTTTATGGAAGTGAAAAAAGTTAAAAGTAATTATAATAAAAAGAAGAATGTTAAAAAGATAAACTTTTTATCTAATAGTAAAAGAGTTAATACAACTAAATTATTTAAATAGGTGAGATATGTATTCTAAGAAATTAATATATGACTATATTATAGGTAATGATATAGGTAATCTAGAAGAATTAGAAAGTGATAATAACTTTCTTTTTGAAGTCTTAAAAGCATCTCATGATATATCATACTATAGTTATTTAGATATATCTTATAGAAGAAACTATAATGTTATTAAATATATGTTACTTAACTTTAAAGATAATTTTGACGTCTATAGGGAAGATGCTGATTATTTATTAGATAATTTAGATAGAGATAGTTTAGAATATAAAGAGATTATTGTTTTAATGGCCTCAATAGATAAAAATAAGTTTAATGATTATAAAATATATAGAAGTGGGTTTTATGCTGAAGATAGAGTAGAAGTAGGGGCAGTTCAAAATAGTGATAAAGAACTTGAAGAATTAATAGGTCTTGGTTTTGAAGTAGTTTTATCTAAGTATGAAGATAAGCCTTTAATACTTGATTATTATGCTATATGCTTTTTATATGAGATGTTTTATGAAGATAATAATTTTGAAGAAATAATTCATGGAAATATTAAAGATAAAGAGAAATTAAATAAACTAGGTAATACTAAGTTTTTGTTAGATTATATTGGTAATTTAGATTACTATTTAAAAGAATATTTAAAAGAGCATTTATATCTTTTAGATAATTTATCTAAAGACTTGAATTTAGTTAAGAATAATTGGGATAACTATATTAAGAGAATTAATGAACAAAGAGTAGCGATAGTTTATCAAGTAGTAGATAAATTTGCCGAAGAGTATAGAGGAAAGTTTTACTTTGATATTTATGCTGCTTTAGATAAAATAATTCGTAAATATCATTTGGAGGAAGTATTTGAACTTGAAGAAGAACTTCAAGAATTTGATTTAAAAGATAATGAATACTTGAAAAATAAATTTACTTCTGATATTGATAAGTTAATTACTGGATTATTTAGGGAAGATGTAATCTTTAATGATAACAGTGATTATAATGATAACAATGCTAAAGTTATAGAATTTAAAAAGAAATAGGTTTGTTTAATCTATTTCTTTTCTTATATTACATAATAAAAAATTACACTAATTACACCTGCTAGTATTGCTACTAACATAATTAGAGAGACTATCTTTACCATTTTTTGATTCATGTTTTCACCTCACTTCAATTATATATAAAAAGTCTATTTTTGTAAAATGAATTTAGGTAAATAATAGTTATTTTTGAATAATATTTACTAGGTGATTATAATGGATTTAAAACTAAAAAAAGTAAAAACTAAAGTAACTAATAAACTAGCAGAACAGAAAAAAATATATATCTTTCTAATAATAGTAATGCTTATAGGTTTAATACTTGGTATTATCTATGCTGTAATATTAAATAAAAGTGACCATGCAATAGTAACTACTAGTCTAGATAGTTTCTTTACTAGTATTAAGAACAATGACATAGACTATAAGAGTGCTTTAATTAATAGTCTAGTTGGTAATATTTCTTTTGTAACCTTTATCTTCTTACTTGGTATCTCTATTATAGGTATACCTTTAATTATCTTTTCTTTAGCCGCATCTTCTTTTATCTTTGGTTTCTCTTTATCATCAATTATTTATACATATCACTTTAATGGTATTTTAAAAGCCATTACTTATCTTTTTCCTCATCAGTTGATTACTTTATTAATGAGCTTATTTTTAGGCTTCTATGCTCTTTATTTTGGCATTAAACTATTTAAATATTTATTTAGAGGTATAGATATTAATCTAAGAAGTTCTATGAAAAGATATCTACAAGTATATATAACAGTTTTATTAATATTTATATTATGTAGTTTTATAGAAGTATTCTTATCTCCAGCTTTAATTAAATTAGTTGTTTAATTTTTATGTAATGTTTTTTCAAACTTTTTATCTATCATTAAATTACCACTTATATATCTTTTTAAAGCCTGTTTATATACTTTTACATAAAGAGGAATCCCTCTTTCTTCTAGAAAATTAATCACTGCTTCTTTTTCATCTCTTGTAACTTCGTAAGGAG
This sequence comes from uncultured Bacilli bacterium, assembly GCA_944331935.1. Lineage (GTDB taxonomy): Bacteria > Bacillota_I > Bacilli_A > RF39 > UBA660 > Onthousia. The sequence continues at coordinate 24,341 of CALVIV010000009.1, forward strand.
AATTATCAATCATAAATATAGTAGTACCATTAAGTTCTTGATTAACAGTTATTTTGGCCATTTTATTATCGTCTATTCCATATATCATTTGATTGTCCTTCATAAATTTTTTAAAAGCGGTTAAAGAAGATGTAGTGCATTCATTACTTTTTATGTAAATATCAAAAACCTCACTATAACTTAATTTAGTATTAAGAAGATAATCTAGTAATTCAAATTTTCTAACATTACCATCATTATCAGTAACACCAACTTCTATTTGCTTAACAATAGAAATGATATCTTCAGTAGATTCATTAATTTCTTTTTTCTTTTTATTATGCTTTTCTATTTTTTCTTTTATTTGTAAATATAAAGGATTATTAATTTCTTCAAGGACCTTTATACATTTATAATAAGTTCTCTCAGTAATACCTACTAATTCACAAAACTGTTTAATACTTTCAACATTGTTATCAAGAAATAGAGTAAAATCAACATTTTTTAATATTTCTTTAGTATTTTCTATGTCTTTTTGTCTTCTCTTAGCTTTTTTCTTATTGTCTATTCTTTTTTTTGAATCATCTATTTTAGTAGTTATCTCTTGCTTTAACATTCGTTTTTCTTCTTCTGTTAAAATTTGTCTATAATTATTAAGAAACCTTTTAATATACTCAGGAATTATCAAATTTTTGTTATTTTCTATTATTTTATCTATTATATTAATGTCTTCTTCTTTTTCTAACTTGCTCATAACAATAGAGTAGTGAATATATTTATTTTTTTCACTAAGGCTTTCAATTGCTTTTTTAACTTTAACATATAATTTATTATAAGTATCAGTATCAAAATACTTATTTTCATATAAATAATCAAGTACATCTAAAGATACGTGTTTAGTAAATACAACGTTTTCAAAATCTTTAATATTATCTGAGTTCATATTATCAATAAGGGCTTTAACTAATTCTTCTTTAGAACCTTTAATATTAATTTTATTAAGAACAAAAATAATTGATAAAATTTTATTATCTATATGTTTTAAGTCTATATTCAAGTATAAAAAACAATAGGCTTTAATATATTCTGTGAATATATCAATATTGATATTATATTTTTTTAAAAATTCATCAATTCTTTTATAGTAATTATCTTTGTCAGAATAATTATCAATGGTAAAAGCGGTATAATATGCTTCTTTTAATATATCTTTATTAAAATCATGATATTTTTTTAAAATATCTTTTTCTTTTTGATATGTTTTTAGTTTTTTAATTAAAAGGACATCGTTCTTAAAGATTTTAGATATAAAGTAATATTTATAAAAAAAAGTTTTATAACCTTTATAATAATCAATATTTTTTTCTTCTTTTAATTTTTCAAGATTATCTTTTCCATATAAAGAATACATATAAAAAGAAAGTTGTCCTATTTTATAAGCAATATTATTATCTATAGTATAAACATCATGATTAATTTCAGAAACTAAAGAATTCTTTATAAAATAATTATTAATTAAGGACTTAAAATTATCTAAAAAACGTTTTTTTATATTATTATCTTTAACAGTCAAAAAATATTCTATTGCTTTACTGAAATCCTTGCTATTTATATTTTCTTTATCATTATTAATTATTTTATTAAAACTTTCATTATTCATTTATAATCATCCTTTCTTTACTATCGCTTTTTCGTTAGAATTATCTATTATTAAATCACCATTAACATATCTTTTTAAAGCTTGTTTATATACTTTCATATAAATAGGAATATCTTTTTCTTGAAGAAATTTAATCACTATTTCTTTTTCTTCTCTTGTAACTTCATGTAGTTCATTATCTATCTTAATTATTAAAGTGCCATTTAGTTCTTGATCTATGTTAATTTTATTACCAATGTCATATCCTTTATATATTTCAAATTCATTCTCTCTAAAGAATTTTTTAAGAGCTTTTAAAACTTCGTTATTACAAAAAGTACTATTGATATAATTGTTAACAAAATCATTATAATCTAATTTAGTATTAAGAAAATAATCTAAAATTTCAAACTTTCTAATATTACCATTATTATCTTCTATTCCGTTCTTTATTTGCTTTGCAATAGAGACAATTAAATCAACTGGAGCAGATTCTGTTTTAGGATTATGATGGGCTTTATCTTGTATCTTTTTATATAAATCAGGATTAATCTCTTTAATAAGACTTATACAATTATTATATTCATATCTACTAATACCAACTACTTTAAGGAATTTTTTAATTGTCATATCATTTTCCAATAATAAATTAAAGTTAATTTTTTTAAGAGTTTCTTTAGTCTTTTCCAATTTATCTTTTTTTCTTTTAATATCATCTTGTTCTTTTAAATAAGTTTTAACCTTAGATATTTTTGAATATAAAGCTAAATATAATCTTTCTTGTTCTTCTAAAGAGAGGTTATTTCTATAGATTGAAATAAAATTCACAATATCATTTTTGTAGAGAAGTTTTCTATTATTTGAAACAATTTTAATCAATATTTCAAAATCATTGGTTTTTTCAACTTTACTTAAGGCAATAGAGTAGTGCATATACTTATAATTTTTATATAAATAGTTAATTCTCTTTCTAATTTTACTACTTATTTCCTTATAAACATTAATATCAAAATATCCTTTTTTAAATAAATATTTAACAGTATCTACAGTAATATTTTTAGAAAGAATAATACTATCAATTTTCTCTATATTATCAGAACCTTTAATTCTTAAAAGAGCTCTAATAGTTTCATCATATTTATCTTTATGAATACTGCTGATAAGAGCGACTGCTTGGCTATCTATTTTATTTTCAATTTGTCTAATAGATAAATTAAAATATAAAATGCCATAAGCTTTAACATAATTTTTAAAAGTATCCATGTCTATATTATATTTTTTTAAAATCGAACTAACTCTCATATTATAATTATGTTTATCATCGTAATTATCTATTGTAAAGTAAGTATTGTAAGCATCTTTTAATATAGCTTTATCAAAGCTTTTATAGGTATCCTTTATATTATTTTCTTTTCTAAATACTCTTAAATCCTGTATAAAAGGTATCTCATCGCTAAACATCATTTTACTTATATCAATATATCTATAAAAAAACTTATTATAGCCTTTATAATAATCTATCCTATTATCATCATTTAACTTAACTTTATCTTCTCCATATAAAGAACAGATATAAAAAGATAAGCGACCTATTCTATATGCATCAATATTACTTATTGTATAAATAGAAGAATATATTTCAGTATCTAAACCATTTTTCTTAAAATAATAGTCCATTATAGTTTTATAATTACTTAAAAAAATCTTTTTTAAACTTTCATCTTCAAGAGTTAAAAAATACTTTAAAGATTTCTTTAAATCATTTCCTTTTAAATTATCTAAATCAAAGTTAATTATTTTATTAAAACTTTCTTTATCCATAAGTACTATCCTTTCTTAACATATTTTTTTCCATCTTCTAATATTAAATCACCATTAACATATTTTTTTAAAGCTTGTTTATATACTTTTATATAAAGAGGTATATCTTTAAATCTTAGATAGTTAAGAACAGCTTGTTTTTCTTCTTTGCTTACTTCATATGGACTATCATCTATCATAAATATAGTAGTACCATTAAGTTCTTGTTTAATATTTAATTTATTAGTCAGTTTATTTTTAGCAAAGAAGGTCTTAATTGCTCTTAGTGATTCTATATCTATATTTCTATTTTTATTATATAAATTTATAAAATCATTAAAGTCTAATTTAGTACTAAGAAAATAATCAAGTATTTCAAAGTTTCTTTTCCTACCATCTTCAAGTTCTATTCCATTAATAATGTTATCGGCAATAGAATTTACTTTATTAATTAATACTGCATATCTTTGCCCTTGTAAATTTCTCATTTTCTCATTAATTTTAAAGTACAATTCGTTATCAACATCTTTTAATAGGGTAAAGCACTTATTAAGTTCGTTTCTAGTAATATTCATTAAACTACAAAAATCATTAATATTACTTATATTATCATTTAAAAATAGTTTAAAATCAATATTATCAAAAGCAGATTTAAGTGTTATTTCTTCAATCATTATCTTATTGTTTTCTTTTTCTTCTTTTAAAGACTTTTTTGCATTTTTAATTTTATCTAAAATAGAATTTTTTAATTTGTCTTTATCATCTTTAGTTAAAGTTATTCTATAAACAGATATGAAATAGTTAATATATTCAATTGTTAAAAATTTATCATTATTGTTTTTAATAATTTCTATTATCTCTTTCCTATCATTAGTTTCTTCAAGTTTACTGAATAAAATTGAATAATGAATATATTTATGTTCTTGTGCAAGAGAAGATATTGCATTATTAACTTTTTTAATTATACTGTCCAAATTACTTGTATACTTTGATTCAAAAAATCTAAATTTCTCAATAAAACTTTTTATTACATATGGAGAAAGATGTCTAGTAAATACAATGTCTTTTATACAGTTGGTATCATCATTATCTATGATTTTATTTATGTCTTCTTCTAAGCAAGACATGCTACTAATACGATTAGCGGCAATGTCTACAGAATTAATCATTTTTGATAGTTTTTTTAAAGGAATATTTAAATATATATATCCATATGTTTCAACGTAGTCCTTTAAAATATCTGGGTATATGTTGTTTTTTTCCATAAATAATTTTTTTCTCTTGTCATAATCTTCTTTATCAAGTAAATCTTTAAGACTAAAATATAAATTGTATGCTTCTTCTAATATGTCTTTACTAATATTACTGTATTTAGTTTTTAATTCTTTTTCCTTATTATAAATATCTAAATTAATTATTAACTCTTTATCATTAAATAAGTCTTTATTTACATTACTGCGGTATCTAGATATAGAATCTAAATAAAGAGAATTATCTTTTATAGTTTGAACATTTTTACTAAAAAGAGGAAAAATGCTACTACCATATAAAAAATTAGCATAAAATAAAAGTCTATTTAATGTAAAGATTGTTTCATTATATGATAAAGAAGTAGGGTATTCATCTACTAAAGGTAATAAATTATTAACTAAAGATATAATAACTCTTTTACATTTTGATAGAAATTCTTCTTTTAATTTTTCATCTTCAATAGTTATGAAACACTCTAAAGCTTCTTTTAAATCATTTATAGAAATATTTTCTTCTAAATTAATTATTTTTTTAAAGCTTTTATTCATCAAACCACCCCTTAAAGTTGCATTGTATATTATACCACATTTTCCTTGAAAATAAAAGGCAGATATAGTATAATTAGTACGAAATAAAAGGAAGTAGTGATATTTATGAAAAAAGTAGTTGTAGGAATGTCTGGTGGAGTAGATTCATCTGTCGCTGCCATTCTTTTAAAAGAAGAGGGATATGAAGTTATTGGACTATTTATGCGTAATTGGGATAGTTCTATTAATAATGACTTTTTAGGTAATCCTAATTTAAATAATAATATTTGTCCTCAAGAAGAAGATTATAATGATGCCAAAGCTGTATGTGATAAATTAGGTATTCCTCTACATAGAGTAGATTTTATTAAAGAGTATTGGGACGATATATTTACTTACTTTTTAGATGAATTAAAGAAAGGTAGAACCCCTAATCCTGATATTATGTGTAATAAATATATTAAATTTGATTTATTTGTAAAAGAAGCGAAAAAGTTAGGGGCTGACTTTATTGCAACAGGTCACTATGCAAAAATAGAAAATGGTAGGCTTATGAGAAGTCATGAACATAATAAAGATCAAACCTACTTCTTATCACAAGTATCTAAAGAACAACTTAAAAATGTTTTATTTCCACTTGGAGATATTAAAGATAAAAAAGAAGTACGAGCTATTGCAGAGAAGTATGGATTAGTAACTGCTAAGAAAAAAGATTCAACTGGTATTTGTTTTATAGGGGAAAGAAACTTTAAAAACTTTCTTAAAAACTATTTACCTAATAAGAAAGGTAATATTGTTAATATAGATACTAATGAAGTATTAGGAGAACATATTGGTCTTATGTATTATACAATAGGGCAGAGAAAAGGGCTTGATATTGGAGGCACTAAAGATAAGTTATTTGTAGTTGGAAAAGATTTAAATAAAAATATTTTATATGTAGCAGAAGGGGAGGACAATAAATATCTATATTCAGATAGTGCTGTTTTAGAGTCTATTAACTTTAATTGTGATGAAAGGCCAGTAGAATGTACTGCTAAATTTAGATATAGAGCCCCTGATGTACCTGTTAAATTAGAGTATCTTGATAATGGAGAAATATTAGTAAGATATGATAATGTCAAAGCGGTAACACCTGGGCAAGCATGTGTTTTCTATCTTGGAGAATACTGTTTAGGCGGTGGTATTGTTAAAGAAGTTAGAAAAGATAATAAGAAGTTATGGTATTTACTATAGCTTCTTTTTCTTTGTAAAGTATTTTACATAAATTTTACTTGACTAAACTTGTCAAACTAATTAAAATGTATTATAGGTGGTGTGTGACATGAAAGACTTAAATAATTTATTAAGTGAACTTGGAATTTCAAAAGTGAGACTTGCTAAGTATTTAGGAGTATCAAGACAAATGCTATATAATTATTTAGCAATGGAAAGTTTAAAAGAATGGCCTAAAGAGAAGGCTGTAAGACTACTTGCCTTATTAAATATAGAAGATGAAGACGGAGTAAGCGGAATAACTGTAACAAGTGATTACATTATCGAAGTTGAGAACAGATTAAATGAAGGTGTAAAAGATTCTTCAAATAGAGAAGTATTAGCAGACCTTAAATGTTTTAATAAAAAAGAACAAGAAATCATGGCTGATATTATCAATCTTTTAAAAGAAAAGTTAGCAGATGACAAGACTAAAACTACCTATAATACATATGTATATTTATATCATTATTTACAGTCAATGGAGACTGCAGATGAATTAAGATATATCCTAGCTTATATGTCAAAATCTATGGGCTTTACAAATCCTTTAGAATTTGCTTTTGATAAAGACAAACAATTTATCTTTGAAAGTATTTTATTTTCTGCTATGACTCTATATCATAATGGAGGAGCTTCTAAAAATAAAATAGCTGAAACTCATAAGAGATTTGTTCAAGATATTGAAATGAAAAAAGAAGAAAAATTAAGTCGTACTCAAGAATTAAATACGGCAAAAGTACAGGCTTTAAGAGAACTAGGATACAGTGAAATAAATGAAACTAATGCTAAAGAAGTACTAGAAAAAATAGCTGAAATACAATCAAGAAAGGTATAACTTTATGTATAATGACATATTTCCAAAAGAAGCCCTAGAGCTTTATTTAATATTAAAACTAGATTCAAATAATTTTTATATGCAAGATGTTTTTTTTCTTATATATCATCTTTCTAAAACTGAAAACATTAGTAATACTATTTATAATATAAAAGACTTTCTTTTAAAAACTAATTCTATTTATGATATTGAAAACTATTATTTATCCAACGAACAATTAAAGAGTTTATATTATAATTTTAGTATTAGGAAATACCTAAAAGATAATACTATTAAAAATGAATATATTAATGCTTATATCAAAATAAAAAGAGTATATACAAATAATAATTTGGATAACATAATTAATATTTATAATGTAAAACAAAGAGTATATAATATTTTGGATAATTTATCATCTAACAAAGAAAATAGTGAAGAGTTTTATGAATTAATAAATATTATAACAAATTATACAGATAAAAACAATTTACAATCTTATTGTGATTATTTTGAAAATAGGAACAATTTTGTATTAAAAATATTTGATTTTAAAAGAGGAAAGTTTAAGTTTAATCAGTTAAATCAACTAGAAAATTTAAAGGTTCGCGCTTCAAAAAGTAAAAAACTATCTAAAAATATTTTTGAATATGCTGAAATATCAAAAGAAAACAAAAAGATATTAACAAATTATTATATAAAATCAGTAGTTTTTCAAATTGTAGTTATAATATTCTTATTTTTCTTTTTTCAACCAATAGGTCTGTTTAAAAGTTATCTTTCTAGCAATAATACAAATTTATTATTACCGCTTGCAATTTATTTAATTGTTAATATATTAATTATTATAGGTCTATTCATTAATATATTATCTATTATAAAATTAAGATTCAATAAGATAAAATCTATTAGTAATGGCTATATAAGTAATATCAGTACTTCACCAAGTACAAGATATAATATAGTTACAATATATTTCCCGTTATATAATACCCATTTAGATACAACATTTAAGCAATTTAGTTCAAAAAATGTATTTATGATGGATAAAGTATTAATTGTGAAAATTTATAACAAGTTTATATGCATTCCAAATAATAATAATTTAGATTAACTAGATATAAATCTAATTTTGTTATGTATTAAAGGTGTAAAGTATATGTAAAATGAATAGAGTAGTAGGGGAGTAGTATTAAAATAATAATATTATTATAAATTATCATTATATTTATATAAAATTGCTATATATTAATAATAAAATTTGTAACAATAAAGAAAACTTAAATGTATCTTTATTGATATTTGTATTTTTATTAATCTTTTAATAGTGTATTTGATGATATATGTATCGTTATAATAATTTTTAATTAGGTAGTGAATTAACTGTACTGATATTGCTTTTAATATTTATTTTATTTTTCATAAACATAACATACTTATATATATTATATAATATAGTAGTTTTTTAAATTAATGTGCTAGTTAACATAATATATATTATAGGAAGTTAAATATTTAATTATTTTAGATGAATAATTGTTAATCTTATGTCTTTTACTATTCTATATTATAATCTCCATTTTAATAATAATATTTTTGATTTAAAAAAATATCTGCTTTAATTAGTAACTATTATTTGATTTTAGTAACTACTATGCATATGGAAGCATATATAATTAAAACATAATTATATATATCACATTTATAAATTTATAATTTATTTAATTGAAATCAATAAGTTATCCAGTTATCAGTTATATGTATAAATTAATTATTTATAATGTATAACATACTACTATTCTACTCTTTTTTAATATAAAACAAAGTAGGGGAAGTGAATTTTAAAAATAGGGGAATAATATTATATTTTTTGGGAAATATAAATATTGAAGGAGAGAGAAAAATGAAAAAGAAACAAAGTATTAAATGTGACGTTGACAGTTGCAAATATAATAGTAACAATCAAGAATGCAACTTAGATGAGATTAAAGTTAGTAGCAACTGTGATTGTCCAAAAGACGAAGTTTGTGACCAAGAACAAACTGTATGTGCAAGTTTTGAAAAAAATGAAGAAGAGAACTAGTAGAATTAACCTACTAGTCTTTTTATACCCTAAACTACTCCTCTTCCCTACTCTAGTTCGTCTAATATACTTGTTCCTATTTCTGGAGGTGTTATTTCAAAATTCTCCGCTATTGTCGCTCCAATAACTGCCATTGTATCTTGTATTTTCAATCTCTTAGGATTTTTAAAACTTCTACTATAAATAATTAAAGGAACATTTTCTCTAGTATGATCATTTCCTTTAAAAGTTGGATCATTACCGTGGTCTGCTGTTATGATTAATAAGTCATCTACTTCTAGTTTATTTAAAATCATAGGTATTTCTACATCTAACTCCTCTATCGCTTTAGCATATCCTTCCACATCTCTTAAATGACCATATAAATTATCAAAATCACATAAATTAACCATACAAAGTCCTGTAAACTTTTTATCCATAACATTAGTTAACTTATTAATAGCATCCATATTAGAATTAGCTTTTAAACTTTTATTTATGCTTGTTTTACTAAATATATCATTCATCTTACCAATAGCGATAACATTATAATTATTAGCATTTAAATCATCTAAAATAGTCTTAGATGGAGGTGCTACTGGATAATCTTTTCTTCCAGCATTATTTAGTTTAAATTTACCTTTACTTCCAGTAAAAGGTCTTGCAATTACTCTACCTACTAAGAATTCATCTTTTAGAGTTAATTCTCTAACCTTTTCACAATAACTATATAAAGTTTCAGGACTAATAACATCTTCATGAGCAGCGATTTGTAAATCAGAGTCAGCTGATGTATAAACAATTAAAGAACCATAATCTACTTGTCTTTCTCCTAGTTCATTAATAATACCATTGTCGTTGCTACATTTATTACCAATAACACGTCTACCTGTAACAGTTTCAATCTCATCAATTAATTCAATAGGGAATCCATTTTCATTAAAAGTCTTAAAAGGAATATTAGATGTAATTCCCATCATTTCATAATGTCCTGCTAAAGTATCTTTTCCCGCATTATTAGGTCTTGCAATAGTATAGTAAGCATCTACATCAGTATTTTCATCCATATTTAACGTATTTAGAAAACCTATCTTAGCAAGATTAGGAATAAATAAATCATAGTTTTCTTTAATATGACCTAGGGTATTAGCACCACTATCTCCATAACTAGCTGCATCGCTCGCTTCCCCTACTCCTAAGGAATCCAAAACCATTAAAAATATTCTTTTAAATCTCATAATCAATTCTCCTTCTTTGCTCTTGGATGATTATTCAAGTAATCATTCTTAACCTTTTCATTAGTAATATGTGTATATATACGAGTAGTAGCAATATCAGAATGTCCTAAAAGCATCTGAATACTTCTAAGGTCTGCACCACCATTTAAAAGATGTGTTGCAAAAGAGTGTCTTAAACTATGAGGTGATATATCAGGATTAAGCCCTTTTTCTTTTAAAATCTCTTTTAAGTTTTTAAAGAATCCTTGTCTTGATATACCAGTACCTCTAGAGTTTAAAAATAAGTAATCAGACTGTTTCTTTTTTAATAATAGATGTCTTTTATCTAAGTATTCATTTAAATAATACTTTTCTACATCATTAATAGGAACAATTCTCTCTTTACTACCTTTACCTTTAACTCTAACAATATCATTATTAAAGTCAATATCATAAACCGTTAGGCTAACAAGTTCAGATACTCTTAGCCCTGAACCATACATCAATTCTAACATAGCTTTATTCCTATAGTCAAATGGGGTGTTTAATTCTATATCTAAGAGTTTATCTACTTCTTCAATAGTTAAACTATGAGGAAGTGTTTTAGTAGTCTTAGGTCTATCTATAAATTCACTAGGATTATTTGTTTCATTCTCTTCTTTTTCTAAATAGTTATGAAAATTCTTAATAGTAGTAAGCTTATGAGCGACTGTTTTACTATCTTCATTACGATTATAACAATATTTTAAGTACTTAGTAATTATATCTTTAGTAATATTCTTTGTATCATTAATCTTCTTTTCTTCTAAAAAACTAATATAGTCTTTCATCTCATAGCCATAACTTTTAATACTATTATTAGAAAGTCCTTTTTCAAACTCACAATAATTAAGAAAATTTTCATTAGCAGTTACAAGTTTCATAACATCATCCTCATAATTATTATATAACTATTTATAGATTTTGTAAAAGTGGTAGTATTGATTTAGTATCAAAACAGTGTTATAATTAATAAACAAATTAAGGAAGGGGTGTTAGTCTTGTCTAAACATATAGTTGGTATTATCGCTGAATATAATCCTTTTCATAATGGCCATTTATATCATATAGAAAAGGTTAAAGAAATGTTTCCAGATAGTCCTATTATCTTAGTATTAGGTGGTAATTTTACAGAAAGAGGAGATATTTCTATTTTAGATAAATGGGAAAAGACTGCTATTGTCATAAAATATGGTATAGATTTAGTAGTAGAGCTCCCCTTCCCTTTCTCTTGTGCTTCCGCCGATATCTTTGCAAAAGGTTCTATTGATATATTAAATCATCTAGGTGTTACTGATTTAGTCTTTGGTAGTGAATCTGATGATATCGAAGGAATTAAAAGACTCGTGGAAACCCAACTTTTTAATAAAGATTTTGATAGTTTAGTTCAAGTTTATTTAAGAATGGGCTATAACTACCCTACTTCTTTATCTAAAGCTTTAGAAGATATTACAGGAGATTGTTTTAAACTTCCTAATGATATTCTAGGTATTAGTTATGTTAAAGCGATTTACTTTAATAATTATAAGATTACTCCTCATACTATAAAAAGAACTAATGATTATCATAGTAAAGAATTAGATAAAAAAAGTATAAACAGCGCAACAAGTATAAGAGAAGCTTTATTGGATGGTAAAGATATAAAGAATAGTGTTCCACCTATTACTTATAACTATTTAAATAATAAGAAAATACCTAAGTTAGATGATTATTTTAATCTCTTAAAATATAAGATAATAAGTTCTAATGATTTAACTATTTATAATTTAGTAGATAGTGGTATTTCTACTAAGCTAAAGAAAGAAATACTTAATAGTTATAGTTTTGATGAGTTAATTAATAAAGTTAAGAGTAAAAATGCTACTTATGCTAAGATATCTAGAATGTTAATTTATATATTATGTGACTATACTAAAGAGCAAGCAAAAGAGTTTAAGGACATTAAATATATTAGACTACTTGGTTTTTCTAATAAAGGAAGAGTTTATTTAAATAAGATTAAAAAAGATATAGATATTCCTATTATTAGTAAATTTACAAGAGAAAAAGATAAAATGTTAGAGTATGAATACAAAATCACAAAGATATACTCTTTAGTTTTTGATAAAGAAAAGTCTAAAAGCTTAATAGAAGCTGAATATAAGATGAAACCTATAAGGGAGGAATAAGTTATGGATAATATGGTAAAAACAAAGAAACAAGGGCTTTTAATAGTTATTTCAGGGCCATCTGGCTGTGGTAAGAATAGTATAATTAATGAGCTATTAAAAATAAGAAAGAATACTTGGGTATCTATATCTTGTACTAGTAGAGAACCTAGAGGTGAAGAAAAAAATGGCATTAACTATTATTTCTTATCTAAAGAAGAATTTGAAAGTGATATTGAAAATGATGAATTCTTAGAATATGCAGAGTATTCTGGTAATTACTATGGTACTCCTAAAAAATATATTAAAGAACATCTAGATAAAGGAGAAGATGTAATACTAGAAATAGAGATTCAAGGAGCTTTAAAGATTAAAGAAAAACTAGATGAAACTGTCTTTATCTTCATAATGCCTCCTACTATGAATGAATTAAAAAGACGTCTTATTAATAGAAATACTGATAGTTTAGAGAAAATAGAAAAAAGATTTAAAAGAGCTTATGAAGAAATAAATGAAATGCCTAAATATAACTATGTAGTTGTTAATGATGATTTAGATAAAGCCGTTAAAAAGGTAGATGCTATTTTAGAAGCAGAACGTTGTCGTGTTGATAGAATTGAAGAAGTATATCTAGATAGTAAAGAAGAAAAAATCCATGAAGCCTTACTTGATGATGTTAAAGACTTTGATAATTCTAAGATAGAAATAAAATAAGCAAGGAATATTCCCTGCTTATTTTTATATTTCTTCAATTTTCATTAAGTTAGTAATTCTCTTAGTTTCTGTATTAGGGAAACCACCAGTAATTACAATTAAGTCTCCTTCATTAAGTTCCATAAACTCTTTAGCTTTCTCTACACTTTGAATTAATACTTCATCAGTTGATGGTAAGTAAGGAAGTGTTCCTGCATATACTCCCCAGTTTAAAGCTAAACGTCTACCAGTTTTTTCATCTGGACATAAAGCAAGTATTGGAGCATCTGGTTTTAAGTTACTAATAACTCTTGCAGTTCTACCACTGATTGTAGCAGCACAGATTAATTTAGCACCTAAAGCATCTGTACTAAGTACAACGTTAGATGCAATAGACTTAGTAATATTATCTAGGCTTTCAATATCAAAAGCATAATCAAAACTTGCATATTTTTCAGTAGTCTCACAAATTTTAGCCATAGCAGCAACTGTTTCAACTGGGTGTTTTCCTACAGTAGTTTCACCACTTAACATAACAGCATCAGTACCATCTAATACAGCATTAGCAATATCACTAGTTTCTGCTCTTTTTGGACGAATATTATCATTAGCCATCATTGTCTCAAGCATTTCAGTAGCAACAATAGATATTTTTCCAAGTCTTCTACAAGTATTAATCATTTGTTTTTGATAGATTGGAACCATTTCACTAGGTACTTCTGTACCAAGGTCACCACGAGCTACCATAACACCATCACTAACACTTAAGATATCTTCTAAGTTTTCAATACCTAAAGCACTCTCAATCTTACAAATAATTTGCAAGTCTTCTCTACCATGTTCTTTTAATATTTCTTTAACTTCTAGTACATCTTCTTTAGTAGATACAAAAGATAAAGCTAGGAATTCTCCTCCATGTTCACATGCATAAATAATATCATTTCTATCTTCTTCACTAACGAATGGTATATCTAGTTTTATACCAGGAGCACTCATACTCTTACGGTTTCCTAATACTCCACCATCAATAATCTTACAAGTAACTCTATCTTCATACTTAGCGATAACTTCAAGTTTCATCTTAGCATTCTCTAATAAGATAATATCTCCAACATTAAGAGAATCAATAGCGCTAGGATGATTAACAGAAAATCTCTCTTTAGTACCAGTAACAGGCTCTTTAACTATATCAATAGTCTCTCCTGGAACAAGTTCAATAGAATCATTTTCCATAATTCCACATCTAAATTCTGGACCTTTAGTATCCCAAAGAATAGCCACATTCATACCAGTTCTTTTTCTAACCTCACGAACTGATGCACATGCTTTCTCTCTTTCTTCTATAGTAGCATGAGAAAAGTTAATTCTTGCTACGTTCATTCCTGCTCTAACCATTTTTTCCATAACATCAGGTTCATTACTAGCAGGACCTATACTACAAACAATTTTTGTCTTTTTCATTATTTACTTCACTCCTTCTAATCAAGCTATACAATTATAGCATAGTTTTATTAAAATTAAAAGGGTATTTTAATCTGAATTACGAAAATTCGTAACTAATTTAGTACATTTTTATCTTGATATTTAGAAGTCAATATGATACTATCTATATAGAGAACATTTAATAGTTGGGTGGGCCTCAGAGAGGAGACTGATATTATGAATAAGAAAGATTGTTTAATTTGGTTCTTCGACATTAAAGGGTGCTGAGTAAATTTTCAGCATTCTTTTTTATACCAAAAAAAGACATCATAAC
>CALVIV010000010.1 GCA_944331935.1 uncultured Bacilli bacterium
ACAACTCCTTTCACAAGTGATATATATTATATCATGATGTGTAAAATTTTGTGTCCCAATATCTATACTAGCACCATTGATTCCAAGACCAGATAGCTTCATTAAATCATCTAAATTACACCATTGTTTAGAAATTAATTCTAATGTTTCTTTAGCACTCATTATTCATCATCCTTTCCACATATTTTATTTATCATTTCTTGAATTTCTAATTGTTCTTCTTTAGTAGTAGGAATTGATTCACATCTTTTTCCATTCCATAACATAACACCATCTGTATCATAACTAATAATATTATTTATTACATCTTCATTGGTGTTAACTCCATTAATTTCTGTAACATGTATATAGTTTTGTCTGTATCCATTTTTATCTAAATAACCTTTAGGAATACCTTTTGCAACAATTTCAATATTGGTATCAAGAATATATTTATTAGCAATTGTTTTAGATATTCTGGCACTAAAAAAAGATGGATAATTTTTTAACTTTCCATCCTTATCTTTAAAATATTCATCTTTTGATATATCAAACCAAATATATTTTTCATCAACATTATTCTTGATATTAATTATTTTACCATGAACTAAAATATAATCATTTATTTTCATTAAAACCTCCTAAAGACCTCATCTTGCAAGATCTTGTAATTATATTTTTAATTTATATATTTAACTTATTTATTATGTGAGAAATATATTTCTACATATATAGAAGTTATTTTCTAAGTAATTAGAGCATTATTTCTAATATAGATTTTTCGTTTAAAACTATTACCATTAACAATAGTAATATAATTGTTATCTACTAAATACTTGAGTAGGTTAGTAATAGTTCTTGTAGAACAACCTAATTGTTTAGCATAATACTTGTTTGTTCCATAAGCATAACCTAATTGCATAGCATTAGAATTTAAAATACCTAGAAGTAACATCGCACTTCTAGGTATCTTCAAATTAATTAAATGTGTTGGAACCATTATAAAATTATCCATATATTCTCCTTTCTGTAAAACAAAAAAGAGAAGTCAAAAACTTCTCAAAACTTGCTTTATTTCACTAAATTTTATAATTTTTGCTATTCTACTATATTTTAACATAGCAATTAGATAAATCAATAACCAAAATTATCTCATTTTATATTCTGAAAATTAGTCTAAAAATTTTCACCTTTTTTCCTATTTATTTTCAAAAATATTAACAACTTTTTCCCCAATGGGGAAGAAGTTAACGATTGTTTTTATAAAATTAAGATTATTAGCAAGCAATGGAAATGTATAGCACAAAGGCCTTTGGCTACATTTCCTATGATGGGATAGCCCAATCCCAATAAAAAGAAAATTATATAAATTTAACTAAATATTGAAATTTTACTTAGTAGTATATATGATTTTTTACCGTGTATATATGGTATTATTAATAATTATGTTATAATAGTAATGAAATTTGTAATAATGTGTATTTATTAATGATGAAAGTGGAAGTGAAATTATGGATAAAAATATGACAATTACTGAGCTTTTAAATAAATTAAGGGGACTATTTAGTAATGAACGAGATAAAGGAACAGCTTTTGAAAATTTAATTAAAATGTATTTAGAAAATGAACCTAAATATATGGCTATATTATCAGATGTTTGGATGTGGAAGGATTTCCCATATAGAGAAAATATTGGAGATACAGGCATAGATTTGGTCGCAAAAACTTATGATGGAGATTTTTGGGCAATTCAATGTAAATTTTATGCAGAAAATCACGAGATAACAAAAGGCGATGTTGATACGTTTCTCGCTACTTCTTCAAAGTACTTTTATGTAGATGATAAGAAAATAAATTTTAAATATAGATTGATTGCATCGACGACGGATCATTATAATCACATTGCTGAATCCACATTAGAAAACCAGAATCCTCCAGTAGGAAGAATAGGCATAAATGATTTATTAGAATCACAAATTGATTGGGAAAAATATTCATTGTTAGCTCAAAAAGTACCAATGTTGCAAAAGAAAAAACCAAGAAATTATCAGGAAGATGCTATAAAAGATGTAATAGAAGGATTTAAAACGCATGACCGTGGTAAATTAATAATGGCTTGTGGCACTGGTAAGACATATACTAGTTTAAAAATTGCTGAAAAACAATTAAACGGGAAAGGAAACATACTTTTTTTGGTACCATCAATTGCATTAGCTAGTCAAACTTTATCAGAATGGACAGCACAGTGTGAATACACATTTAATGCTTGTGTAGTTTGTAGTGATAATAAAGCATCAAAAGGAGATAATTCAACGGATTTAGGAATTCCATCTACAACAAATGTAGATAGATTGATAGAATGGTATGTTGATTCTAAAAAATTAAATAGAGATATGAATTTTATTTTTTCTACATATCAGTCCATTGATGTTGTTTCCGAATTCTCTAAGAAACTGGATATTAATTTTGATTTAATTATTTGTGATGAAGCACATAGAACAACAGGTGTTACGTTAAGCGATGAAGATGAAAGCTCGTTTGTTAAAGTTCACGATAATGATTTTATTAAAGGGAAAAAAAGATTATACATGACTGCAACTCCAAAGATTTATGGTGACGGGGTAAAGGGAAGAGCTAATGAAGTAAATGCAGAGTTGTGTTCTATGGATGATGAAAGTATATATGGTCCAGAATTTCATAAGTTATCTTTTAGTGAAGCGGTTAAACAAGGATTATTAACTGATTATAAAGTGTTGGTATTAGCAGTAGATGAAGAATATGTAAAAATCGAATTGCAAGATTTATTAAAAGATGAAAATCATGAATTAAAATTAGATGATTCGGTAAAAATAATGGGTTGCTGGAATGGGTTATCTAAAATTTCAACATGGGATGAAAAAGAAAATTTCTTATCTGACCCTACACCAATGAAAAGGGCAGTTGCATTTTGCAATAGAATAATTGATTCAAAAAAATTAGTAGAAATGTTTAATTTAATTCAGGAGCACGTACGTAGTGAATATAGACCTGATAAAGAAAAATTAGTAAAAGTAGATATTAAACATGTAGATGGCTCTTTTAATGCATTAGAGAAAAAGGAAAGAATAAACTGGTTAAAAGATGATATTAAAGATGGTGAATGTAGAATACTTACCAATGCAAGATGTTTATCAGAAGGTGTTGATGTTCCTGCGTTAGATGCGGTAATGTTTCTTAATCCTAGAAGTAGTATGATAGATATTATTCAATCAGTTGGAAGAGTAATGAGAAAATCTGAAGGGAAAAAATATGGATATGTAATACTTCCTATTGGTGTTTCAGCATCAGAAGGCCCGGATGAAGCATTGAATAATAACGAAAAATATAAACTTGTTTGGGAAGTTTTGCAAGCTTTAAGAGCTCACGATGACCGCTTTAATAACACAATTAATAAAATAGATTTGAACAAGAAAAAGCCAGATCAAATAGAAGTTATTGGAATAGGTACGGCAAAAGCAGAAGAAAAAGATAATGGAACGAAGACTATTAAAGTACAAGATGATATAAAACAAAAAGTTCAAATGACTCTTGACTTTAAAACATTTGATGAATGGAAAGACTCAATTTATGCTAAGATGGTTAAAAGAGTTGGTTCTAGAATATATTGGGAAATGTGGGCCAAAGATGTAGCAGATATTGCAACATCCCATATGAAAAAAATCAAAGAGCTATTAGCCACTAATGACCCAAAAATAAAAAAGGCTATTACAGATTTCATCGAAGGATTACGTCAAAATTTAAATAATTCAATAACAGAAGATGATGCAATAGAAACGTTAGCAGAGCACATGATTACCAAACCAGTTTTTAATGCATTATTTGATAAATATGAATTTGTAAATAACAATCCTGTTTCTCAAACAATGCAGAAAATGATAGATATTTTAGATAAACAATTTACAGAAGAAGAAAGAAAAAAATTAGATGAATTTTACGAAAGTATAAAAGAAAGAGCACAAGGAATTGACAATGCGGCAGGTAAGCAAAAAATAATTCTTGAATTATATGAAAAGTTTTTTAAAACGGCATTACCAAAAGAAGTTGAAAAATTAGGAATAGTATATACTCCGACAGAATGCGTCGATTTTATAATTAATAGTGTGGAATATTTAATGCAAAAAGAATTTGGTAAGAGTTTATCAGACCACGGAATACATATAATAGATGGCTTTACAGGAACGGGAACTTTTATAGTTAGATTGTTGCAAAGTGGTGTTATTAAACCACAAGATTTATTGTATAAATATACCAATGATATTCATGCTAATGAAATAGTACTATTAGCATATTATATAGCAGCTATTAATATTGAAGAAACATTTCATGAATTAAATAAAAGTCAAGAATATATTCCATTTGATGGTATTGTATTAACTGATACTTTTCAATTATATGAGGACAGCAATGATCATGAATGGACAAAAAATGTAAATGAATTGGCTTTACCTCAAAATAGTGAAAGAGCATTAAAGCAAAGAGAATTGCCTATAACCGTTTGTATTGGAAACCCACCATATTCTATAGGACAGAAATCCGCTAATGATAACGCACAAAATTTATCCTATCCTAAATTAGACTCTAGAATTATGAATACGTATGCAGCAAGCTCAAAAGCTAATTTAAAAAAAGGATTATATGATTTATATATTAAAGCCTTTAGGTGGGCATCAGATAGAATTAAAAATAATGGAATAGTTGCTTTTATTACTAATGGTTCATATATTGACAATCAAGGAATGGATGGTTTCAGAAAATGTTTGTTAGATGAGTTTACTTCAATTTATGTTTTTAATTTAAGAGGCAATGCTCGAACTTCAGGTGAACAAAGAAGAAAAGAGAAAGATAATGTTTTTGGTATTGGAACAAGGACCCCAGTCGCAATTACATTATTAATAAAAAATAGTGAAAAAAATAATGATAAATATATACATTATTATGACATTGGAGATTATTTGTCTAGAGAACAAAAATTAAATATAATTAATAAATTTAATAACATCAATAATATCGAGTGGAAACATATTACTCCAGATGAAAATAATGACTGGATTAATAAAAGAAAACATGAATTTAAAACTTTTATACCTTTAGCACCATCAAGAAAGCATGATATAAATTGTAAATCAGTATTTAATAATTATGCAATTGGGATAGTAAGCAGTAGAGACTGTTGGGTATATAATTATAGTAAAAGGAAATTAGAAAATAATATCATTTCAAGTATAAATTTTTATAATCAAGAATTAAAAAGATACCAAAGTATCTCTTCTCTTAATATGGATTCTAAAAAAATTAGCTGGTCAGCAGGATTAAAGTCTTTAATAAGAAGAAAAGAAAGTATTGTATTTAATAAAGAAAGTATTACAGATGGTATTTATAGACCATATGTTAAAGAAAAATTATATTACAATGATAAACTTATTGAAAGACCAGGGAAAATGAAAGAATTGTTCATAAATTCTAATAAATTAATTATGACATCAGGGGTTGGATCTAATAAAGCTTTTTCAGTATATATGGTTGATTTAATTCCTAGTTTAGATACATTAGAAAAGGGACAATGCTTTCCGTTGTATTGGTATGAAAAGAATAATGAAAATACTCTATTTAATAATAAACAAATTATAAAACATGATGCAATATCGGATTTTATAAAAAAGATAGTAACGAATCAATATAAAAAGAATATAGAAAAAGAAGAAATATTTTATTATGTTTATGGTTTACTACATTCCAAAGATTATAGCAGAGCATTTGCTTCAGACTTAAAAAAATCATTACCACGTATTCCAATAGTAGATACATATGAAGAATTTGTAGCATTCAGTGAAGCAGGAAAAAAATTAGCAAATTTACACTTAAATTATGAACAAGTAAAGCCATATTCTAAATGTAAAATATTTATGTATCCAGGTGCAGATTATAAGGTAACAAAAATGAAATTTGGAAAAAGTAAAAATAATAATAAGGATAAAACCATTATTGAATATAATGACAAAATAACAATTTCTAATATACCAGAAAAAGCATATGAATATATAGTTAATGGAAAATCAGCTATTGAGTGGGTTATGGAGAGATATGCAGTTACAATAGATAAAAAAAGTGGAATT
This sequence comes from uncultured Bacilli bacterium, assembly GCA_944331935.1. GTDB lineage: Bacteria > Bacillota_I > Bacilli_A > RF39 > UBA660 > Onthousia. The sequence goes on from CALVIV010000010.1 coordinate 6,132, forward strand.
AAGAATGATCCGAATGACTGGTGTAAAGAAGTAAATGATGAAAAATATATCTTTAATTTATTACTAAGAATTATTAATGTTTCTATTCAAACGGTAGATATCGTTAATTCTTTACCAAAGTTAGACTTTGAAGATTAATGTAGAAAAAATATAGCTGGTTTGGTATAATTAAAATAGTTGAGATATCATTATTATGATATCTTTTTGTATTGGATGGAGGTTTTTATGAAAAGAAAAGAAATACGTAATGCGGTTAATCAGGCTATAGATAATATTATATACGAAGGTTGTACAGATGTTGCAATATTTGGAAATCCATTCGAGATAAAATTACTAAATAATAAAGAAACAAGAAAGAAAATAACTGATGATTTAGTGTTAAATCTTGATAATATTTTAAATTCAAATGGGAAATTTGATATTTTAAAATTTAATAAGATATCACATATGTTAGTTCCCAAAAAAACGTTTTATGACTTTAGAAAATGCGCATTAATAGATGTAATTGATGAAATAAAATATTTAAGTCTTGTATTATTGATTGCTAATCAAATAGAAAGAAAACGTGTTTCAAAAAGAATTGCCTTTTCATATAGATATAACCCAAATAAAAATGGGAGACTTTTTGATAAAAAGTATAATTATTCATCATTTAAACATGAATATAAAAAAATCTCATCAATGAGAAAATACAAGATAATTATAGAATGTGATATATCAAATTTTTATGATAGATTAAATCTTCATCGCTTAAATTCCACTTTATTATCAATGGAAGATATAAATAATAAAATATCAGATACTATTGACAATTTACTTTTATTTTGGGCTAATAGAGATTCTTATGGCTTGCCTGTTGGATCTAATGCTTCAAGAATATTAGCGGAAGCATTTTTAATAGAAATAGACAATTATTTATTGTCTAATGGCATTAGATTTTGCAGGTTTGTAGATGATTATAGATTTTTTGCAACAAATGTTAGTGAAGCAAATAAAATCTTATCATGTTTTGTAGAAATATTAAACAAGCATGGATTATCTATAAATGCTAGTAAAACGAAAATGAGAGATATAAGTGAATATCATATTAATCCATCTAAAAAGAAAAAAACTAATCAAGAAGGAATTTCAGAAATAATAAGAGGATATTCTGGTATAGTACCTTCTAAATTTAGAAAATTAAGTAATAGTGAAATTGAAAAGCTAAAAAAAGAAGATGAATTAGAACTACTAAACAATCTTAAAACAGCAAATATTATTGAACCAGCAAATATTATAAAATGTATCAAAATATTAATAGCCAAAGAAAATTATGATGCTTTGCTAGATTTCCCTGACACATTAAGAAAATATCCACAATTTGTTCCATATTTTTCAGATGTCATGTTTAAAAATAAAGAACGCATATCTAACAAAATTTACAATGATATTTTAAATAGTTTTTTTGAATGGTTGAATGATGATAATATGCAAGAATATCTACTCATAAGTATCGTAAAACTATTTGATACAAAAAATATTGAAGAAAAGAAAAAACTTTTTAATTTCTTTAAAAATTTAAAAAGAAATTCAGGAATTTATATTGGACGTACTGTTTTAGAACAAATAGGTAATAATTTATCTAGAGGAGAACTTTTAGAATTAAAAGATTATTATTTGAGAGCTGATTGTTGGGAAAAACGGCAAATTGTAAATATGATTTTAAATGGTCTAAGTTATCCAGAAAACAGACCATTTATAAAAGACTTGAAAATTAATTGTAATGATTATTTCATAATAAGCATGATTAATAAATATGAAATAATGCATAGAAAGAAGTGATTAAATGTTAAGCCAAATTTATATAAAAAATTTTAAAGCATTTGAAAAAGAAACAATACCAATTGAAAAACATAATATCATAATAGGAGAGAATGATGCTGGTAAGTCTACTATTTTACAAGCACTTGATATATTTTTTAATCAAGAAAAAATTGATAAGGTGTTTGTTAGAGATATTAGTCTTCCAGTAGAAATTGGGATATTATTTAATAATAAATTTTATAAAAAGATTTATAGTGGTGCATCATATAAATTGAGCTCGCAATCAGAAAATATATCAGACTTAGATTATTTTAGATATATTTATATTCCTGTATCGGTATATGATCCTAAAAATATATTAAATCAATTATCAATTTCTAAAGCGTTATCTACTACACCATCAGAATTGATTGATAAATTGAAAGAAATTGTCCAAAAATCAGTTGACGATGTGATTAAAAGCATTGATTCTGAATTATTAATTATAAATGATGAAAAAACAGACATAGTTGGCAAAGAAACTTTTAAATATGATGCTGCTATAAAATATTCAATTACAAGTGATGGCATACCAGTGGAAGCGAGGGGGAGTGGATTCCAAAAAAATTTAATGTATGCTCTGTTGGTTGGTAATAGTTACGATAATGTTATTTTAGGTATTGATGAGATTGAAAATTCATTCTCGATAAATAATTGCAATAACATGATTAAAGAATTACAATCAAAAATAGGGCAAACACTAATAAGTACTCATTCTGTAACTGTTTTAGAAGTATCAAATGATTCTAATACAATCCCTTTATATACAGACAAATATGACAATATATCAAAATTATTAGATGCACTTGATAGTACAGATTCTAAAATATACTTACTAGTAGAAGGCAAATTCGATTTGCCTTGGTATAAAAAAAGTCTTAGTTTGTTAGGAGTATTATCAAATTATATTCTATTACCAGCAGGTGGAGAAAGTAATGCAGAATCCTTAAAAAAAGCTTTAGAAGCACATGGAAAAAAGTGTATTATAATAAAAGATGGTGATACAAATGATGAATGTTCTATACAAAAAGATTGTATTGAGCTATATGTTCCATTAAGTGATCTAAATAGAATATTAAATGTTAATTTAACAAAGGTACCAAATAATAAAAAGGACTTTTTTGATCAAACTGTTATAGAAGAAGAAAGGAATGAAGATTCTGTTAAAAGAATATTGGCATCACATGTTGATGAATTTCTTAAACAAGATAATCCATTAATTACAGAAGTAGCACAATTTTTAAATATTGATGACAAGCAGTAAGATATTAAAGATTAATAGTATAAATTTAAACTTTATTATTATTTAGTAGTAATATGATGTTTAATTTTTTTAATTTAATATAGTGTTATTTTTAGGAACCCAAAAGTTCTCACAAAAAATTAGGTACCCAGCTAGGTACCCAAAGTATTAAAAATAGTCATTATATAGTTAAAAGTGAATATTAATAAAAATCTTATTTTATAAGGAATTATACAATATTTATAAACTTGCATGACTAATTTTATTTGACCCCCTGAAGAGAGCCTTATGGCTCTCGCTTTTTTGTTTGTATTTAATTAATTGTGTAGTATAATATAGTTAAATAAGGAGGGTTAATGTTGGAAAACAAAACATTAAAAGATAATATTGAAAAATATAAATTATCCGAAGAGGAGCATAGAATAGTTTTAGAACAGATTAAAGAAAAATTATTTGTAAAAAAGCCTCATCAAAATAATCCATCTATTATGTTTGTAGTTGGACAACCTGGTTGTGGTAAAACAATATTTATAGGGAGTACAAATTTTTCTAATTATATAATTATTAATTCTGATGATTATCGTAAATATCATAAGTATTCTAAAGAAATATTGGATAAATATCCAACGGATTATGCAACATTTACAAATTTTGATGCCCATTTATGGGGAGATGAACTATTTTCTTATGCTATACAAAATAATTATTCTGTGTTGCGGGAGAAAGCTCCAACTGATTATAGTTTAATAGACTTAATAAGTACTATACCTAATAATTATGATATTGTTATAAATATAGTAGTAAGAGGAAATTTATCAAGTTTACTTGCAACAAGGGAAAGATATGAAAAAGAGATATTATCAAGTAGAACTGCAAAATTATCAAATATAGATACTCATAATAAGTGCTATGAATTATTACCTAATTTTATTTTAAAATGTCTGTTACTTGGGGTAAAAGTTAATTATATTATACCAGTAGATAGAGAGTTTAAAACTATTTCTGTAAATACTGATAATTATTTATCTTTATTGCAAGACTTAAGAGATAATAGTAATGTGAAAACTTGTCTTAATTATGATGTAAGAATAAATAATATTAAAAGTGATATGATAAATAGAGATGCTCCTAAAGAACAATTTGTTGAGCTTGAAAAGATAGAAAATGAATTTATTAAATATGCGATAGATAATGATATAAATAAAGAAAAGAGTTTATATTAAATAGAATGGTGATTATTATATGCGTGAAAGTATAAAAATTAAAACGGATGATTATAATTTTAAGTTTAGAGTATCAGGTTTAATTATAAAAGATAATAAGCTTTTGTTAGTTGATATGGATGATAGTGGATTTCTTTGTTTACCTGGAGGTTATGTAGAGTTAGGTGAAACAACAGAAGTTGCAGTTAAACGAGAATTGTTAGAAGAAGTAGGAAAAAAGTTTGATATTAGTGAATATTTAGGTGTTGTAGAAAATTATTTTATAAATAAATACTCTAAAAAAATTCATGAAATATCTTTCTATTATTTAATGACTCCTATAGAAAATATAGGGACAAATAATTTTACTATAGTATAAAATGATAAAGGTCATAAAATAAAATTAGACTTTAAGTGGATTGATTTAAAAGAAATAAATAATTATGATATTAGACCTAGTTTTATTAAACAAATTTTAAATAAAGAAAATCTCAAATTCAATCATTTGATTTTTAATGGATTGGATTAATTAGACTAATATTTATAGTAAATTTGTCTTTTTTTGTAAAATGATTTTTTCTCAAAATGTAAAATAAAAATTGCTTTTTTTGTAAAATAATGATATGATTATTGTGTGAAGAGGAGGCAAAGTATGGAATATTTACCAAGAGTTGTGGATAAAGAGATAGATGAACTTATGGAAATTATGGGGGCTGTATTAATAGAAGGATGTAAATGGTGTGGAAAATCTACTACAGGATTTCATCATGCAAAAAGTATAATAGAGTTTCAAAACCCAGATAGAAAACAGGAATATGATAAGATAAAAAATACTAAACCATCTTTGTTTCTTAACGGTGAAAAACCTAGAATGTTTGATGAGTGGCAAATGTATCCTGTTGTCTGGGATTCAATTAGAACAGATGTTGATCATACAGGATTAAAAGGTCAATATATACTTACTGGTTCGGCAAAACCAAGTGAAGGAGAAACAATGCATACTGGAACAGGGAGAATATCAAGAGTATTAATGAGACCAATGAGTTTATTTGAATCAAAAGAGTCAACTGGTGAGGTTTCTTTTAGTGATATATTAGATGGGAAAGATATATCTGGTGTATCACAATTATCTTTAGAAGATTTAGCTAGTATTATTGTTAGAGGTGGTTGGCCTGCATCTATTGAAATTAAAAGTGATGCTAAATATAGATTTGCTAAAGAATATGTGAAGTCTTTAATACATGAAGAAGTAAAAAAAGTAGATGGTGTAGAAAGAAATCCTGAAAAGATGCAAAATGTATTAAGAAGTCTTGCGAGAAATATTTCAACACAAGTTTCTAACTCTACTATAGAAGGTGATGTTAGAAATAGTTTTGATGATGATATATCTAGGCCTACATTAACTGACTATTTAAATACATTAGAAAAACTATTTGTTATAGAAGATGTTAATGCTACTAATTTGAATTTTAGAAGTAAATATGCCATAAGAACAAAACCTAAAAAGTATTTTGTAGATCCTTCTATTGCAACTGCCATTCTTGATATAAAGCCTAAAGATTTAATTAATGACTTAAATACATTTGGCCTTATGTTTGAATCATTATGTATAAGAGATTTAAAAATATATACAGAAAGTTTTGGTGGAGATATAACCTTTTATCGTGATGAAAAAGACTTTGAAGTAGATGCGATTTTAAGAACAAGTAGTGGTAAATGGGGAGCGATAGAAATAAAACTTGGGGCAGGTTATATCGATGAAGCTGCAAATAACCTTTTAAAATTTAAAGATCGAGTTGATATAAAAAAATGTGGCGAGCCATCATTCTTAATGGTGCTAACAGGGACTGATTATTCTTATAAACGTGAAGATGGTGTTTATGTCGTATCAATTGGAACTTTAAAGAATTAATGACTTTAAATGATGATATTGATTTTGCATAGCTTTTATAGTGCTATTTATTATTGACATATGAATTTTACTTTCTTTTTTGTCAAAAAGATATTATAGATTATTCATATGTCTTTTTCTGTATTGAACTGTTGCACTTCAAATTTAAATTAACAATTACAAGAATCATTGACAAAGGTTAATGCATATGATAATATGACAATAACTCTTTGCACTGCATATATACTACAGTACAAACTGAACAGACCGTGATATAAATCATGGAGTCGGGTCACTTATAGTGACAGTGGAATATACACCCACGGGACAGTAGTTACTAATACTGACTAGTGGGTGTTTTTTTGTTCAAAATTACAAATTTAGTGGTAAAGGGTTATCTAAATTATAGGAGGTATTTATGAAAGATAACAAAAAAGATTTATTAAAAAACTTTGTGGGATTAACTAGGGAAGAAGTTATTAACTCAAAAGAAAAATATGGAGTAAATAAATTAGAAGAGAAGAAAAAACAACCACTAATTTTGAAGATACTTAGTATATTTAAAGAACCAATGTTTCTTCTTCTAATTATTGCTGCTAGTATTTATTTTATTGTTGGTGAGTATAGAGATGGAATAATTATGTTGATATTTGTATTAGCAATCTGTCTTATAGAATATATTCAAGAAACTAAAACTGATAAAGCTTTGGAAGAGTTAAATAAACTATCAGCTTTAAATGTTAAAGTAATAAGAGAAGGAAAAGAAGAAGTTATTTCTAGTGAAGAAGTTGTAGTAGGAGATATTGTTTTACTAGAAGAAGGAGATAGTGTTCCTGCAGATGGTAAGCTTTTATATACTCAGAGTTTAGGTGTTAATGAATCATCTTTAACAGGAGAGTCTTTAGTTGTTTATAAGAATTGTAAAGAAGATAAAGATAATCATTTTAAGTTAAATATGTGTTATTCTGGGACAAATGTAACAAATGGTTTAGGAGTTATAGAAATAGTATCGGTTGGTAAAAATACTGAGTTTGGACGTATTGGAGAATCATTAAAGGAAATAGAAAAAGAAAGAACTCCTCTTGAAAAACAGATAAATAAGTTAGTATTTATTTGTACGATAATTAGTTTTATTGTGTTTCTTTTAACTATAGTAATAAATTATATTAATCATCCAGAATTAGTTTTTTCTAAAAGAATTATTGAAGCGATTTTAGCAGGTGTTACTATTGCTATGGCAACTATTCCAGAAGAAATACCTGTAGTCTTAACTGTCTTTTTAGCGATGGGAGCTTGGGATTTGACTAAGAAAAAGACTATTACAAGAAATATGAAAACAATAGAAACTTTAGGGGCTGTAAATGTTTTATGTACTGATAAGACAGGAACATTAACAGAAAATAAAATGAAGGTTCAAGATGTATATGAATATAGTGATACTTTTTTAGAAACTTCTTATTTATCATGTCCTCTTGTCGCTTATGATCCAATGGAGATTGCTATAAAAGAGTATTGTAAATTAAAAAATGATATTAACTATGGTGAAAAGATTACTAAAGAATATGCTTTTACACCAGAGACTAAAATGACAGGTCAAGTATGGGATAATAAGTTATTATGTGTAAAAGGTGCATATGAAAGTGTTTTACCACTATGTAATTTAGATAAGAAAAAAAATGAAGAAATAAAAAAGAAAATAGATGAATATTCTAATGAAGGCTTTAGAGTTTTATCAGTAGCAAGAAATAATAGTTTAAAAAATATTCCTAATAGTTTGTTTGAGGTTAAATTAACTTTTGAAGGATTAATTGCTTTATATGATCCACCTCGTTTTGGTGTAAAAACATCATTAAGTGAGTGTTATTCTGCAGGAGTTAGAGTAATTATGATAACAGGTGATAATGGTGAGACTGCTAAAGGTATTGCTAAGAAAATAAATCTTGCTAATTATGATGAAGTTATTACCGGTAATGAATTAGAAAATATGTCAGATGAAGAATTATTTGAAAAAGCTAAGACTGTTAATATCTTTGCAAGAGTATATCCTAATCATAAGATGAGAATAGTTAATGCTTTACAAAAAGATAATAAGATTGTAGCGATGACTGGAGATGGGGTTAATGATGCTCCGGCTTTAAAGAAAGCGAATGTAGGTATTGCTATGGGAAAAAGAGGTACTAATGTTGCTAAAGAATCTGCTGATTTAATTTTATTAGATGATAATTTTAATACTATTGTTAAAGCAATTGAAAATGGTAGGACGATATATCATAATATAAGAAAAGCTATCTCTTATGTAATTGCTATTCATATACCTATAGCTTTGTTATCTTTATTTGTACCAGTATTTAAACTTCCAACTTTATTACTTCCTATTCATGTTATGTTACTTGAATTATTAATTGATCCAACTTCTTCAATTGTTTTTCAAAGAATAAAACCTTCTTCGGATATTATGCAGGAAAAGCCAAGAAATATAAACGAAGCAATTTTGAATTTAAAAAATGCTATTAGTAGTATTTCTCAAGGTCTATTAATCTTTCTAGTAGTATTTATAACTTATTTTCTTTTAATTCATAATAATATTAATACTAATTTATCAATAACAGTTGCTTATGCAATTTTAGTATTATCTATTATGCTTATTACCTATCAGTTAAGAGGTAATGACTTTACTTTAAAAGCATTTGTTAAGAGTTTTAAAGATAAAGTATCTTTAATTGTTAATCTGGGAGTTATTATTGGCTTAACTATGTTTGTTTATGTTCCTTTCTTTAATACTGTTGCCAATACAATGCCATTAGAACTAAAATGGTGGCTTCTTATAATTGGTTTAGTGTTATTAGCAATATTACCTTTTGATATATTTAAAGTTATAAATAAAAGAAAGAAGTAATTAAATAGTTTTATTTATTAAGAGGGCTTTAGACCCTTTTTCTATTTAATTAATGCTACTTAAAGGAGAAATTAATGGTAGAGCGAATGAATATATGATAAATATAAATGCTTGTAAAAAATAATTTGATAAATTTATATATTGCTATAAAAAGGTATTATTTGTTATATTTAGTAGGAAAAAAAATTTTTTGATGGTATAATTAATTTGAAGATATATATTTTAGAAGGTGATAATATGTTAAGAGTTTTTGAAGCATTTTCTGGTGTTGGTGCACAACGTATGGCATTAAGAAATTTAAAAGAAGACTATAGAATAGTTGCAACTTGCGATATTGACGAAACTGCTATTCTTGCATATTATTATACTCATGGTAATAATAAGAAAAGTAGAAAAAAATATGATGATCCAAAGAAGAGAAAATTTATAATTGATAGGGGAATTGGAAATAAAAATAAAATTTTAAAAATGGGATCTGATTCTTTGGATGTATTATTTAATGCAGTGGATGTATGCAATAATTTAGGAGATATTACTAAGTTAGATGTAAATAAAATACCGGATCATGATTTATTTACATATTCATTTCCTTGCCAGGATATATCATCAGTTGGTACTAAGAAAGGTTTAGATGCTGGAAGTGGCACTAGAAGTTCTTTACTATGGGAATGTCAAAAAATTATAGAAAGTAAAAAACCAAAATATTTATTGTTGGAAAACGTAAAAAATTTAACTACTGGGAAAAATAAGAAAAACTTTCATGATTGGCTTGATTATTTAGATGACCAAGGATATACTAATTATTGGAAAATTTTTGATGCTAAAGATTATGGAATCCCACAACGAAGACCACGTGTTATTGTTGTATCAAAATATGGAGAATGCAATACTAATTTAGTGAAAGATAATGATGTGTTAGTTAGCAAAAATATAGAGGATATTATAGATTTTAATGAAAAGGATTGGAAAAAATTTGTACCAAAATCTAAAGTTAGAGGATCTGTTAAGAATAAACATTATGCTTTTTTAGATGATCGTGATTGGAAATTAAATGGTGTGATGATTGGAAAATATTGTTCAACACAAAGAGCTGGAAGAACAGGATTAAAGATAATAAAAAATGAAAATGGTCAACTATTTGAAAGAAAATTAAATGCATTAGAATGCTGTAGATTAATGGGATATGATGATTCTGATTATTATAATATGAAGAACGGTAATTTAACTGATGGGCAAATAATGAAAATATGTGGTAATTCTATAGTTGTTAATGTCTTAATGAATGTTTTTAAAAACATATATGAGGAGGAGAACTTATGATAAATGGATTATCCCTTTTTTCAAATGTCGGAATAGGAGAATTATTTCTGAATGATTGTGGTATTAATATTGTTGTTGCAAATGAGCTTGAGGATGATAGAGTAAAATTTTATAAAAATGTTTATCCCAATTGTGAAATGATAAGTGGTGATATTAACAAGCATTATGATGAAATAATAGAGAAAGCTAAGAAAAAAAAATGTAAATTTTTAATGGCTACACCACCTTGTCAAGGAATGAGTGTTGCAGGCAAAAGAGATTATTCTGATAGTAGAAATACTTTAATTATTCCTGTTCTTAATGCAATAAGGGATCTTGATCCTGATTATGTTTTGATTGAGAATGTGCCTCAATTATTAAAGTTAAGAATTAATTATAATGGTAAATACGATACAGTTGAGAAAATTATTGAAAATGAGTTTGGTGATATTTATCATATTAATAAAAACAAAATAATAAATGCACAAGATTATGGTGTTCCTCAAAATAGAAAAAGAGCGATTATACTATTGAATAAAAAAAATAAATGGGAGTTTCCAAAGAAAAATGATAAAATTATTACGGTCAGGGATACAATAGGAGATTTGCCAAGTGTCGAGGCTATAATTGATGGTAATACTAATTATTTTGAGGGTAATGATAAAAAAATCGAAGAGTGTAAAAAAATTCATAAATGGCATGTTCCAAAAGAACATTCGATTAGACATGTTGAAATTATGCAACATACTCCTACTGGACATTCGGCATTTGAAAATGAATTTTACTATCCTAAAAAGATGGATGGTACTCGTGTAAAAGGATATAATACAACTTATAAAAGAATGGAATGGGATAAACCTGCCCCAACAATTACTATGGCAAATGGTGTTATTTCTTCTCAATGTAATGTACATCCTGGAAGAAAAAAGAAAGATGGTACTTATAGTGATGCTAGAGTTTTAACAATTTATGAGATTATGAGATTATTTACTATACCTGATGATTGGAAAATACCTGATTGGGCAACGGATAATTTTATAAGAAAAGTTATTGGAGAAGGAGTTCCTCCATTGTTAATATATAAAATAGTTAGTAATTTGGATGGTGATAATAATGAATAAAGATGTATGGTTATTTCCACAAAATTCATGTAATATTAAACAGTTTTTTATTACTTTAAATGTATTTGGTAAACTTAATGGTATTAGTAGAAATGAAAATGTTCAACAATTACTTATGGAACAGCACTCAAAAATGGGAGTATATAATCCTTATGTTAAAAAGAATTATTATGATTTTTCTTCAGCAAACCATAAAATTGATGAACCACGTTTTTATGGAGCAATATATGAAACTGCAAATAGAAAAATTCATGTTAGTTCTTATGGTGAATTGTTATTGAAGTATGAAAATGAAGAAGTAAAAAGAAATAAAGTTTTTATTGGTATGTTATTTAATATTCAGTTTGATAATCCTTATAAAAAAATGAAAGATTTCGATATTTATCCTTTAAGATTAATATTTAAACTGTTAACTGATAAGAGACTAGACTGTAAGCTTACTAATATAGAAGTATCTGAAATATTATATTATGTAAAAACAGTTAAAAATAATAAACAATATGATGATATAGTTAATAGAATTATAAAATTTAGAAATGATAGCACTCAAATAGAAACAAAAATGTTAATAAGTGATGTTACTCAATTTATTAAAAATTATGTTAGTTGCAATTATTTATTCAATATTTTGTTCAGCCTTAATATTATTATTCAAGAAAAAGAAAAAAATCGTTTTCTTTTACAATCTAAGGTTAGGAAAAATCCAACTGTGATTACACCAAGAATAATAGAATTATCTTCTAATTATTTTGATTTTGTAAATAAATATTTATCTCAAATTACTTTATATGAAAAAATTAAAAAGCCTTGTGGTCTTAGAAGCGATTGGATAAGGGATATATATAATAGTGTGCCGGAGTTATTATTACAAGAAATAGGAGAAAGTGAGGATATTTATACAAAGTATCTTCAAATCCCAAAATTACTTGTTGAAACCTCTACTGATTCTAGTAAGTGGTCAAAGTTTGAACAATATATAACAAAAAGTTTTAATTTATTTGAGGATGTTAATGCAGAAACAATAGGTGGTCCTGGGCAACCTGATTCTTTATGTCATTACTTAAAAGATGATATTGTGTTTTGTGCTGATGGTAAATCAACACATAAAAAATTATCAAGTATAAATGATGGCAGATTAAAACAACATAGAACATTATACAATGCTAAATATACAATAATTGTAACTCCGGGATATGTTCCAAGTGCAGTTGAAGATATAAAAGGAACAAATACTTGTATTATTACATCATATTGTTTTGCAGATTTAATTACGAAGTATATATTTAAACTATATAGAAATCATGAAGAATGTAGTTATGAGATATTTAATAATTTAATACTAAATAATTTAGGCACCGATTTAAGTGAAAAGATTTATTCAATAATTGATGATAGACTTGGTATTGCAATGGATAATTTATAATAAATTTTAATTTTTATGTTTATAAAGTGTTTCTGAAGGAGAGATTTAAATGATTTATACTGCACATTATAAATCTTCTATTGGAGATATTTTACTAGCTTCTAAAAACAATAAACTAATAGGCTTATGGCTAGAAGGACAGAAGTATTATCTTTCTAACATAAAAGAAGAAATGATAGAAGAAGATACAGAAATATTAGTTAAGACTAAAAAATGGTTAGATAGATATTTTAAGGGAGAAAAGCCTAGTATAAATGAACTTGATTTAAGTCCTATAGGAAGTGATTTTAGAAAAAAAGTATGGAAAATACTTTGTGGAATACCTTATGGAGAAGTTATTACTTATAAAGATATTGCTAATATGGTTACAAAGGAAAAAATGTCTTGTCAAGCGATAGGTAATGCAGTTAGTCATAATCCTATTTCCATAATTATACCGTGTCATAGAGTAGTGGGATCGAATGGTAGTTTAACAGGTTATGCCGGTGGTATTGATAAGAAAGTTTATTTATTAAAGCATGAAAATGTTAATATGGAAAAATTATTTATTCCAAAGAAAGGTAAATAATATGATTAAAAGATGTAAATGGTGTAATTTAGATAATCCAATATACATTAAATATCATGATGAAGAGTGGGGTGTTCCGAATTTTGATGATAAATATTTATTTGAAATGTTAATATTAGAATCATTTCAAGCCGGATTATCTTGGGAATGTGTTTTAAATAAAAGAGAGAGTTTTAGGAAAGCTTATGATAATTTTGATTTAGATAAAGTTTGTAATTATGATGATGAAAAGATTAATGAGTTGTTAAATAATAAAGATATTATTAGAAATAGATTAAAGATAAAAGCTAGTATAAGTAATGCTAATATTTTTAGAAATATAAAGAATGAATATGGAAGCTTTTATAATTATTTAAAATTATTTACTAAAGGAAAAACTATTTATGAAACAGATAGGACTACTAATGAGTTATCTGATGCTATATCAAAAGACTTAAAGAAAAGAGGAATGAAGTTTGTAGGTAGTACTATTATTTATTCTTATTTACAGGCGATAGGTGTAATTAATTCCCACGATAAAGAATGTTCTTTTTATAAGAATCATTAGCTTTATCAAGGCATAAAATAATATTTTGCATATATTATAAGGAGTAATATTTTAATAGGTAGTGATACTTATGGAAAGAATAGTTTTTAATGTTGGTCCTTATAGTTTTACAACATCTGCTTTTTTAATTGGTCTTTTATTAGTACAAGAATTATCTATAGAAGAGCAAGATAGTATTGGTAACTGGTTACAATTAGTTGGTCTTACGATGCAAACTTATGCTTCGCAAAAGGTTACACTTGATGTAAATAATATTACTAATGAAGATAATACTAATAAAAGTGATGATGTAACTAATATCGATGCTTTAAAAAAGACAATAAAGAATATAGAAGATAAGTTAGATGAACTTTATAATAATAAATAAGAATATCATTTCTAGAGGTTGATATTCTTATTTTTATATTCATCTTTTAAAATCTTATCTATTTCTTCAGGGCTTTCAATACAGCCGTTATTTAGCCATTTTTTAATAATAGCATTAAGTCCTGCCATAAAGAATTCTATATGATAATCAATATATTTATCATTATAAAAATATTTAGCAAGATTAGTATCATATTCTCTTATAATAAAATGTTTATCTCTATTTAATTTAAAATAGGTCTTATAAAATATTTGGTTCTCTTTTATATGTCTAAAGAGCTTTAAAAAGTCATTTGTATTGCGCTTAGTTACTCTTTCTTCTTCGTATAGATGGTAAACATTACTTTCAATTTTTGCAACTATTTTATCTGTTAAGTCATAGACGTCTAAATAATTAGCATAGAAAGTTGATCTATTAATTCTTGCTTCCTTACATATTTCTGTTACTGTTATTTCATTAATCTCTTTACTTTGAATAAGATTTAAAAATACTTTTTCTATTTTTTGAATTGATTCTTTTTTTTCTTTTATTATTTGGTTTATTCATAAAAACTCCTTTATTCCAACAAATGTCCTTTAATTGATGATTGTTTTCAATATTTATAAATATTATACTTGAATTGTAAAAAAACAACAAGTGTTGTTTAAAAGGAAGGAGAATTGTTATGGCTAAGTCAAAATTAGTTAAAGTTAATGAAAAAATTGCTGAAGGAGTTACAACTGGTTTTAAGAAAATGAGCGATGGAGTTACAACTGGATTCAAAAAGATGAGTGATGGTGTTGTTGAAGGTTACACTAAAATAGAAGATAAATTCGTTGAAGAGTTTCTAACTAAAGATGGAGAAACAGTTAGTGATGCGAAAGCTAGATTAAAAGAAGAGGAAGAATCTAGAAGAGGCAATAACATTAAGAAGTAGGAGGTAAATGATGAAGAAAGATACATTATTAGAAATTATTTTAGGTACTATTGGCGGATTAATCTTTGCTGTTGGTATGTGTATGTGCTTAATACCAGAATGGGATTTATTTAATGTAGGTGTTGTTGTTAGTATTTTAGGTTTTATTGTTTTACTTTGTATAATTCCTGTTTATAGGAATTCTCATCCTAAAAAAGTACATGATAAAATAAACTGGGGAATAGTTTTTACTTGGATAATTGGGGTAGTAGGCGCCTTAGTTATGGGCTTTGGCATGAGTAGAGTTATGGTAGATAATCCTAAAGGAACTGATATGTTAATTGGTATAGTAGTAGGTGTAATAGGACTATTGATTTGTGTTTTTAATTATCCAGTCTATTCTTATTTAAAAGGTAGTAAGAATTAAGATATGAGGAGATTAAGGTCTCTTTTTATTTAAAGAGGTGTTATAGATGAAAGATGTTATTAAGAAAATATTTTTTCCGAGTAAAGTAGTTGGTTTTCTTTTATTTAATATGAGTTTTGGCCTTCTTATATATGTTTTTCTTAATTCTTTAGAAGATACTTTTATTGCTTATATTTCTTATCTTTTATCTACTTATGCTTTAATTATCTTTATCTGTTGGTTTATAAAGGTATGTAAATTTAGTAATAATTTTATAAAGAAAAGTAGAGTTTATAATCTTTATCAAGATAACTTCTTTTTAGTTACAAAAACAAAACTTTTAATATCTACAATATTAAATATTTTCTATGCTTTATTTAATCTTATTGTAGGAATTTATTATAAATCGTTTTGGTTTATTACTTTTGCTATTTATTATTTTCTTTTATGGATAATGAGATTTTCTTTATTATATAAAGTAAAATCCTTTAACTCTTATGGAATAAAAGAATATAAGAAGTTAAAATACTGTGGTATTGTTTTAATGTTATTAAATATTGTTTTGGCAGGAATGATTGTTTTAATGCTACATACTAATCAAAGTATAAGTTATGCTGGTTATGTTATTTATATAGTTGCCTTATATGATTTTATTTTAATAGGTACTGCTATTACTAATGCTTTAAAATATAGAAAAAGTAATAATCCTATTTTACTTGCTAGTAAGTTTATTAATTTAACAGTAGCGATGATTTCCATGTTGTCTTTAGAAGTTGCCATGATTAATAGATTTGAAAGTGATATGAATCTAAAGACATCTATGACGGGTAGTATGGGTATTGTTATTTGTCTTATAAACTTTATAATGGCAATTTATATGATAGTTAAATCAAGGAGAAAATTAGTGGTTTAATACTACTATTTTGTTTTTGAAAGAAGTGATATACTTAGAGTAGGAGGAATTTTATATGAATGAAGTTATTAAAAATATAGTTGAAAGAAGAAGTATTAGAAAATATAAAAGTGATATGGTTCCAAGCGAGTTAATAGATGAAATTTTAAAAGCAGGAACATATGCTCCAACAGGGATGAATAGTCAGTCACCAATTATAATTGCAATTACTAATAAAGAGACTAGAGATAAACTATCTAAATTAAATGCTAAGATTATGGAAGTTGACACTGATCCATTTTATGGAGCGCCTGTTGTTATTGTTGTTCTAGTTGATAAGACTGTTCCTACACATATTTATGATGGTAGCCTAGTTATGGAAAATATGATGTTAGCAGCACACTCTTTAGGTCTTGGAAGCTGTTGGATACATCGTGCGAAAGAGGAGTTTGAAACTGAAGAAGGAAAAGAGATATTAAAATCTTTAGGAATTACTGGAGAATACGTTGGAATAGGTCACTGTATATTAGGTTATCCTGATTGTGAGAAGATAGAAGCTAAACCTAGAAAAGACAATTATATTTATAAGATAGATTAGGAGAAACACTATGAAAATAGATAATTTTTACTTCGTGGTAGAAGATATAACTAAATCAATAAGATTTTATTCAAAACTGTTTGAAGAAGAGCCTACTAATATAACTGAAAATAGATGGGCTGACTGGCAAAATGAAGATAATAAAATATATTTTGGTATTATTTCTATTGAGGCGACTGGAGATAAAAGGAGTGTTGGGAATAATGGGGTTCTTGGATTATATACTAATGATATAGATAAAGCATTTAATAAGTGTAAAGAAATTGGTGCAAAAATATTATATGAACCTGAAAAAGTTCCTAATAGTTTAGATAATTATACTTGTTTTGCTATTGAAGATTTAGATGGAAATAAAATAGAAATTTCATATTATGATAAGTAGAAATATCTAGTTTTATAAAAAAGCTAGCATATAAGCCCTTCTAGTTTTTTTGTATTACTGCTTTTCTTTTAGTAAAGGTGATATAATTAATTTAGAATTTCAACTATATATATTTAATAATTATTTGAAATGTATATTAAAAAGTGAGGTCATTATGGACAAGTATTTAGAAATAAAAAAACTATTTGAACAAAATGAAGACAAAGAAAATGCTATAGCAATGGCAAAATATATGCGAAACTTATTTGAGTTTTATGGGCTTGCTACTCCTAAAAGAAAAAAGTTATATAAAGATTTTCTTAAAGAAGAAAAGAAGAATAAAAAAGTTGATTGGAATTTTCTTGATAAATGTTACCTTGATTCTCATAGAGAATTTCAATATTTAGTATCTGATTATCTAATTACTATGAATGACTATTTAACTTATGATGATATACCTAAAATAAAAAAGTATGTAAAAACAAAGCAGTGGTGGGATACAATTGACTTTTTAGATAGAGTTATTGGTGAGATAGGACTAAAAGATAATAGAGTCAATGATTTAATGCTAGAGTGGTCTTGTGATAATGACTTTTGGGTAAGAAGAATAGCGATAGACCATCAATTGTGTAGAAAAGAAAAAACTAATACAGAATTATTAGAGAAAATATTAGTTAATAATTTTGGTAGTGATGAGTTCTTTATTAATAAAGCGATAGGCTGGGCTTTAAGAGATTATTCTAAAACTAATCCTTTATGGGTAAGAGAGTTTTTAAGTAAATATAAAGATAAAATGAGTAATTTAAGTATAAAGGAAGCAAGTAAATTTATTTAATAAATAGTAAAACTCTAGGAATATTTCCTGTTAAAAATAACTTTTACATTATATGATGTTAATGTGAAAGGAGAAAAATATGGATCAAGAAAAAATTGGAAAGTTTATTGCTAAATGTCGGAAACAAAGAAAAATGACACAAGCTGAACTTGGAGAAAAGTTAGGTGTAACTGAAAAATCTATTAGTAACTGGGAAAATGGGAGAAATATGCCTGACTTATCATTGTTTAAGCCTTTGTGTAATGAGCTTAATATTACAATTAATGAATTATTAAGCGGAGAAAAAATAGGTATGGATAAATATCAAGAAAAATTTGAAGAGAATATTGTTAATACTATTGATTATTCTACAAAAAGAATAAATAAATATAGTAAATTTATTTCTTTAAGTTTAATTATTTTTGGACTTTTTATTTCATTATCAGCAATTATGATTTTTCCTAGCGAAAGTAGTTGGGGCTCTATTTATTCTTTATTTGGAATAATCGTATTTATGATAGGAATTGCTAGAGTAATAAATGTAGTTAAATGGTATATAAAATTATTGTTAATTATTATGATATTTGTAGGTGCAATGATAATTTTATTATTTACTGATTATCTTAATGTTAAAATGAATGATGAAGCTCCAATGTTTAGATTAAAAACAACAACTACTGGTAATGTTATATATTATGATACTTTATTTTATGATGTATATAGATGTAATTTTGATGAAGATAATGAGTATTGGGTTATTGAAAAAAATAGTAATCCTACTATTGAGGAATTAATAAATTATTGTAAATAATACGAATTAAGTTTTATTGTAAAATAAATCACACTAAAGTATAATAATTCTAGAAGAGGTGATTAGATGGAACAGACTAGTATTTTTGAAAATCCTTTAAATGAACCTTTAGCTTCTAGAATGAGACCTGTTAATTTAGATGAATTTGTAGGTCAAGAACATCTAATAGGTAAAGATAAATTACTTAGAAAAATAATTGAAAGTGATAATGTTTCTTCAATGATTTTCTGGGGCCCACCAGGTGTTGGTAAAACTACTCTTGCTAAAATAATCGCTAATGAGACTAAGTCAGAATTTATTACTTTTTCTGCTGTTACATCGGGAATTAAAGAGATAAAAAAAGTAATGGAAGAATCAGAAGCTAATAAAAGATTAGGAGTTAAGACTATTGTTTTTGTTGATGAAATACACCGGTTTAATAAAGCTCAACAAGATGCTTTCTTACCATTTGTTGAAAAGGGCTCTATTGTTTTAATTGGAGCGACTACAGAAAATCCTTCTTTTGAAATTAATAACGCTTTACTTTCAAGATGTAGAGTGTTTGTGTTAAAAGAATTAACTAGTGATGATATTTTAGTTATTTTAAAAAGAGCGATTACTGATGATAGAGGCTTTGGTAAAGAAAAAGTTATTATAGAAGATAATCTTTTAAACATCATTGCTAGTTATGCTAATGGTGATGCTAGGAGTGCTCTTAGTGCTTTAGATATGATTGTAACTAATTCTAATGTTTTAGATGATGGCTCTATTAAAGTTACTAAAGAGATAATCGAAGAATGTTTAACTAAAAAGACTTTGTTATATGATAAGAATGGGGAAGAACATTATAATATTATTTCTGCTTTACATAAATCAATGCGAAATAGTGATCCTGATGCTGCTATTTACTGGCTTGCAAGAATGATAGAAGCAGGAGAAGATCCGTTATATATTGCAAGAAGAATCACAAGATTTGCCTCAGAAGATATAGGACTTGCTGATACTAATGCTTTAAATGTAGCGATTAATGTTTATCATGCTTGTCACTTTATTGGTTATCCCGAATGTAATGTCCATTTAACAGAAGCGGTTATCTATATGTCTTTAGCACCTAAATCTAATGCTTGTTACACTGCTTATATGAAAGCAAGC
Source organism: uncultured Bacilli bacterium (assembly GCA_944331935.1). GTDB lineage: Bacteria > Bacillota_I > Bacilli_A > RF39 > UBA660 > Onthousia. Next base: position 26,439 of record CALVIV010000010.1, read on the forward strand.
GTTGATGCTAAAAAGATGTTAGCAGAACCGGTTCCTTTAAATATTAGAAATGCTCCTACTAAACTAATGAAAGATTTACATTATGGTGAAGGTTATCAGTATGCTCATGATAGTAAAGATAAACTAACTACTATGGAGTGTCTTCCTCTTTCTTTAAAAGGAAAAGTCTATTATGAACCTACTACGGAAGGTAAAGAGGTTAGATTTAAAGAACGATTAGAACAGATAAAAGAATGGAAGAAGAAACACAGTTCATAACATTGTTAATAAAAGGAGAATAATATGCGAGATATTGAGAATATTATAAAAGATACTAATGAGGATAATCAAAATAAAGTAAATTGGACTAAGGCTTGGAGTAGTAAATACCCTGTGTTAGCAACTTATCAAAAAGAAGTAGATGTAGAAAAGTATGCTAAAGAGATTAGAAAAATATTAAGTGATTTACAAAAGACTTATAATTATAGTAAACTTGATGCCATGTTAGTTTTAAAAGATATTTTATATCATGAGTGGAAAGATAAAAGTTAATTACAATGTTAAGAAAAATGGCGGAAGTTCCATTAGATATTGGTAGATTAGAATAATTTAATTTTATATACTTTTTACTGAGGTGAGAAAAATATGGAAATAGGAAATAAAATATCAGAATTAAGAAAGAAAAATAATCTTTCTCAAGAAGCATTAGCAGAAAAAATAGGAGTTACTAGACAGACAATATCTAAATGGGAATTAGGTGAGACATCTCCTGATATTAAACAGGCTAAAGAATTATCGAAAGTATTTAATGTTAGTTTAGATGAATTAACTGATAATGATATTAAAAATGTTTTAGAAGCTAAAGTCAGTAACACAGAAAAGTTAGCAGGTATAATAATAAAAATACTAAAAGTACTTGGAGTTTTAGGAATAATTTATGTAATATTATTTGTCATTGCTTTAGTTTTATTTACTGCTTTTCCAAATGAACAAAAGACGACTACAGAGATGGTATCAGCTGATTTAAATTGTTCTATTGGCGATAATAATTATTTGATTACAATAGGAGAAGATAATTATTTTGAATGTAAAGAGTGTAATAAAGATATGAAAATTTATTTAAAAGATATTACAGATTATGCTAATATAGAGCACAGTGTAGAAAATATAGAAAAGTATTTTGAAGATAATGGAGGAAGCTGTGAGTAAATATGAAAGTAGTACTAAAAGTGAAATAGAGTAGGTTAAGTCTTTAAATAAAGAAATTATTTATTTGATATTAATTAGATGAATTCACAAATTCCAAAAGATGATAAAATATAAAAGTTTTGGAATATTTTTTCCAAAACTTGACTTTGCATATATTTTGATGTATACTCATAGTAGAGGTGAAAGCTATGATAGAAAGGACACAATATCTTGAAGAATTAAAAAGATGGAAAGATAAAGATTTAATAAAAGTTATTACTGGTATAAGAAGATGTGGTAAATCTACTTTATTTCAATTATTTATAGATTATTTAAAGAGTACTGGTATTAGTGATGAACAAATAATATCTATAAATTTAGAAGATGCTGATTATAATTTTGAAGACTATAAACAACTATATGATTATATAAAAGAGAAAATGGATTCTAAAAAGCAATATTATGTCTTTTTGGATGAAGTTCAAAATGTACCTATGTTTCAAAAAGCTGTTGATAGTTTATATATAAAGAAAAATGTAGATGTATATATTACTGGTTCTAATGCTTATTTATTATCAGGGGAACTTGCGACTTTATTATCAGGTAGATATATAGAAATTAAAATGTTACCATTATCATTTAAAGAGTATGTATCTGCTTTTGATGATAATAATTATCAACAATTATTTTTAAATTATATGAAAAATGGTGGTATGCCAGGTAATATTAGTATTTTAAAATCTAATCCTAATGATTTAGATAAATATTTAGATGGAATTTTTTCTACTATTGTTTATAAAGATATTATGGCTAGAAATAATATTAATGATAAAATGCTTTTAGAAAGTATTTTAAAATTTATTTTTGATAGTATTGGTAGTCCTATATCAACTAAAAAAATAAGTGATACTTTAACTAGTAAAGGGATGAGTACTAGTAATCATACTGTTGAAAAGTATATAACTGCTTTTGTAGAGAGCTTTTTAATATATAAAGCTGAAAGGTTTGATGTTAAAGGTAAAAACTTACTAGCTAGAGATTATAAATATTATGTAGTAGATCAAGGATTAAGAAGCTATTTACTAGGAAAGAAAGCAGATAGTGATATGGGACATATTCTTGAAAATATAGTATATCTTGAATTGTTAAGAAGAGGTTATAGAGTATATGTTGGTAAAGTTGATGATTTAGAAGTTGATTTTGTCGCTGAATCTCGTGATGGTTTAAAATATTTTCAAGTAGCTTTAACAGTTCGGGATGAGAAAGTATTACAAAGAGAACTACGATCATTACAAAAGACTGGTGATCATTATCCTAAATATTTATTAACTTTGGATATGGATTTAGAGTCAGATTATGATGGAATAACTAAAATAAATGTAGTAGATTGGCTTTTACAAGATAATAAATAATGGTGAAAATAATAACAACATATAGTAGTTTCAAATTTTAAAAAGAAATTATGTATTATACAGATTTGAAGGAGGAATAAAGATGAGTTTAACAATAAATATATATTATACAGGTAAAAATGGTAGTGCTAGAGCTTTTGCAAAAGAAATGGTAGAAAGTGGTCTTGTAGAAAGAGTAAGAAATGAAGAAGGCAATTTAAAATATGAATATTTCTTTCCTATGGATGATGAAGAGACTGTTCTATTAATTGATAGATGGGAAAATGAAGAAGCTTTAGATAGACACCATAAAACAGAAATGATGGAAGAAATTGCTAAGTTAAGAGATAAGTATAATCTTCATATGAGAGTTGAACAATTTGTTTTTAAAAAATAGGTTAATAAAGGTCTAGGTTTTACTTAGAACCTTTTTGTTATATAATAGTTTTATTAGGAGGAGCTATTGTGTTAGAAGATGAAGTCTTTAAAAAGAGAAAATTAGATAAAAACAAATTAATTACTTATGGCTTTGTTAAAGAAAATAATACTTATAAGTATTCTAAGTTAATTATGGATAATAGTTTTAGAGTCGATATTACTATTGATAGTAAGGGTAAAGTTGAAGGTAGAGTTTTTGACCTTGATGGAGATTATGAATATACTAACTTTCGACTTGAAAATATCAAAGGAGACTTTGTTAATAGAGTAAAAGAGGAATTTCTTAAAGTGTTAGAAGATATCGCTTATAATTGTTTTACTAAAGAATATTTTATTTATCAACAGTCTAATGAAGTTAGTAATTTAATTAAAAAAAAATATAATGTTTTACCTGAATTCTTGTGGGAAGATAGTCCTAATTTTGGTGTTTTTAGAAATGAAAATAGTAATAAATGGTTCGGCCTTATTATGAATATTGATAAAAGTAAGCTTAATTCTAAAGAAAATGGAGAAGTAGAAGTTATAAATGTAAAGTTAGATGATTTAGTAGATACTTATTTGAAAAAAGATGGTATTTATCCTGCATATCATATGAGTAAGAAAAGTTGGGTTAGTGTTATTTTAGATGGTACTTTATCTAATGAAGAGGTTATAAGTCTTATAGATATTAGTTATGAGTTATCTAATCGAAAAAAAGAATGGCTTATTCCTGCTAATCCTAAATATTATGATATTGTTAATTCTTTTAATGAGACTGATACTATTATTTGGAAACAGTCTAGTAATATTTTAGTAGGAGATACCATCTATTTATATATAGCAGAACCTTATTCGTGTATTATGTTTAAATGTAGTGTAACCCGAGTTAATATACCTTATCCATATGCTGATAAGAACGTATCAATGAAAAAAGTTATGAAAATAAAATTACTAAAAAGATATAATGATGATGAATTTACTTTTAAGAAGTTAAATACTTATGGTGTTAGAGCCATAAGAGGGCCAAGAAGTGTTCCTAGTAAATTAAGTGAAGATTTAAATAAGAGTTAGTGTGTTATAATAGTTATAAATATGAAAGGCAAATATTATGAAGAAAAAGCTAGTGATTTTAATTATATTTATTGTAATTGTTATTATAATATTAAGTGTTTATATATTTAATAATACTAAAGAAAAAGAAAGATATAATGAGATAAAAGAAGCATTTGAAAAAGCTGTAATATGGGAATTGGATGCTACTGGTAACAGTAAAAAGCACTGCGAAGAGAATATTACTAAAGAAATTACTATAACAGCTGATAACTTAATTTCTAATGGATACTTAAAAAAAGAAGATATGTTAGATATAGATGGAAAATCTTATTGTGATGGGTATGCTAAAACATTTGCAGCGGATGATTGTGGTATAGATTATAAAATATATATAAAATGTAATGATTATAAAACAAACGGATATAAAGATTATAAGTGAAATGATATAATATAAGGAAAACTATAGAAACTATTAGAAGGATAAATTTTAAAAGATTAATTTAATTACTAGAATTAAAGACTTTTCTTTATAAATTTGATAAAATATAACTATAAATAGTGAAGTGTTTAGGAGGTTTATTTATGCAGGTAAGTGATGTTAAAAAAGCTTTAATAGAACAGAGAAAAATAAATTTGAAAGGTAATTTATATCATAAAACACAAATTGATTTTGCATATAATACTAATCATATGGAGGGCTCTACTATAACTCCTGATGAGACTGCAAGTATTTTTGATACTGGAACGATTTTAGCGAGTAATGATAAAGTAATTGTTTTAAAAGATGCTACAGAAACTAAAAATCATTTTACATTATTTAAATATATGCTAGATACATTAGATAATCCTCTTGATGAAGATATGATTAAGAAATATCATTTTATTTTGAAAGATGGAACTTTAACTGATAGTGAAAAAGAATGGTTTAATGTAGGTGAATATAAGAAGAAAAAGAATTTTGTTGGTAGTATTACAACAAGCTTACCAAAAGATGTTAGTAAAGATATGAAAGCTTTGTTAGAGTGGTATAATAATATAGAAAATAAAAAGTTAGAAGACATAATAGAATTTCATGTTAAGTTTGAACATATTCATCCTTTCCAAGATGGTAATGGTAGAGTCGGTAGAATGATTATGTTTAGAGAATGTCTATATAATGATATAATGCCGTTTTATATTGAAGATAGAAATAAAGACTTTTATATAAGAGGTATTAAAGAGTATCAACTTCATAATGAAAAAGGTTATTTGATAGATACTTGTTTAAATAGTCAAGATAATTATGAAAGAATGGCTAAATATTTTTTAGAAGATAATTAGTCTTTATGATGGAGGAAATATGATATTAAATAGTCAGGAAAATTATAAAGATAAGAAAAGTATAATTATTTATTTTAGTAGAGCCAATGAAAATTATGCTGTAGGTTATATCGATAAAGGTAATACAGAGGTAATTGCAGAATATATTAGAGATTTAACAGGCGCAGAACTTTTTAAAGTAGAACCTAAAGATAAATATGCACGTGACTATAAAACTTGTGTAAGAGAAGCAGTTGAAAGAATTAGAAGTCATAATGCTCCTATTGTAAAAGAGCTTCCTGATTTATCAAGTTATGAAGTTATTTATATAGGTTCACCTGTATATTGTGGTAAGATGCCTGAAGAAATGGTAACTGCTCTAAAAGATAGAGATTTTACAGGTAAGATAATTAGACCATTTGTAACGCATGAAGGCTCAGGACTTGCTAATATTCCTAAAGAGATTAAAGAAGTTTGTAAAGGTGCGACAGTTTTAGATGGTCTTGAAGTTAAAGGTTCAACTGTAAATAGTGCAAGAAATAGGGTAGAGGACTGGATTTAATGAGATTTAAAATAACAATTGATGGTAAAGTATTTCATGCTAATATGGTAGATAATGACATTACAAAAGAGATAGAAAAACATCTTCCTTTCAAAGCAATTTACTATCGCTATACAGAACATGAATACTTTACAAGATTACCATTTAAAACTAGTGATAAAAATTGTAAAAAAGAAACATTCGCTCGTAAAAATGAGATATGGTACTTTGGAGGTTGGAATACTTTTACTATTCTTTTTGGAGATTGTGATACATCACCTTTTGAAGTAGTAAAATTAGGTGAACTTGAAGAAGATGTAGTAGATAATCTAAAGAACAATAAAGAAGAAATAGAGATATTAGTAGAGAAAGGGTAGGCTTGCAATAGTTTATTCTTTTTTTGCAAATTAAATATTTTATAATAGAAAAGCTGTATGTTATAATAAACTTACAGGTGGTTTTATGAATGAATATTTGCAATTATTTATTGATGAAGAATATCCTTATTTTATAGATAAGTATTTAGATACTAAAACCTTAAATAGATTAAAATATGTAACACAATTTTGTGGTTGCGATTATACTGATTTATATTCTCCATTATTTTTATATACAAGATATGACCATAGTTTAGTAGTAGCACATATGACTTGGCATTTTACTCATAATAAAAAAGAAACAATAGCAGCACTTTTACACGATGTTGGTACGCCTTGTTTTGCCCATTGTATAGATTATGTATTTGGTGATTATTTAAAACAAGAAACTTCTGAAAAGAAAATTACTGATATTATAAAACAAGATAAAGATTTATTAATGTATTTGGAAGAAGATAATGTTTTTTTAGAAGACTTAGAAAGCTTAAAAAATTATCCTATATTAGAGAATAAATCACCAAAACTTTGCACAGATAGATTAGATGGTGTTCTTCATACTTGTTATATTTGGTTACATACTAATTCTCTAGAAGAAATAATGAAAATATATAATAATATTGGTGTTTTAATAAATGAATGGGGAGATAAAGAAATAGGTTTTAACAATTTAAAAGTAGCAGAAGAATTTGTATCATTAGTTTATACTTATGCTAAAGAATTGCAAGGCAATACTGATAAATATGTTATGAAATATATTTCAGAAATAGTTAAACTATCATTTGAAAAAAGACTTCTGTCTTTAGAAGATTTATATACTAAAAAAGAATCAGATTTAGTTAAAACTTTTTCTAATAATTTTTCTTCTTGGGAATATTTTAATAAAGCAAGCAATGTAATTGGAGTAACAGAGCAACCTGATAATTTTTATATTTCTTTTAATACTAAAAAGAGAAATACAATTCCCCTTGTAAATACAAGTGATAGCATTGCTAGAATTATAAATGTTTCTAACTATTCAAGAAAAATTTATTCTGAATTAGAAAATTATCAAGATACTGAATTTGCTTATGTTAAAACAATAAAAAGACTATATTGATTAATTAGATAATTTATTTAATGTTGCATTTTAGTATCTATATTTGAGTTTAGGTAAAAATAAAACTTGACAAAGAAAAAGTGAAAATGTGTTATCCACAGATTCACTTTTTTAAACATAAAATAAGGAAATAACTTCCGATTTTTGTTATAATTTAATTGGTAAAATATATCATTACTAAACAAAAATAAGGAGGTTGTTTCCATGAATAATTTTACTACAAATACATATGAAATGAAAAGAGAAATTGTAAATTTTTCAAAAAAAATTTCTTTAGGATTAAATAAACCAACTAGTAAATTTGTGTTAGATATGCAATATGGTCTATCTAAAGGCGGTAGTTGTTTAATATCAGAAATAGCAAGGTCATTAGATGAAGATATAAAATTAAATTATACAATAGAAAGACTATGTGATAATTTAAATAATCTATATGAAGAAGAAAAAGAAACGATTTGGAATAATTATATAAAAGAAGTAAGTAAAGTATTAGATAAAGATGATGCTATTGTCTTATTTGATGATAGTGATATTAATAAAGAATATAGTAAAAAATTAGAAGACTTAGATAGAGTAATAGATGCATCAAGCAAAGATAAAAAAACAGTAAATGGATATCATGTGTGTGAAGCGACTGCATTAACTAAAAATGAAAAACAACCATTAAGTATATATAGCAAGATCTATTCCTGTAAAAGTAAAGATTTTGTAAGTAAAAATGAGTATACAAAGAAAAGCATAGAAGCAGCAGAAGATATATTTGGAGAAGATTTTACAGGAATATTTGATAGAGGTTATGATAATAATAAAATATTTGATTATATGAGTAAAAGACATCATAAGTTTGTTGTTAGATTAGATGATGTAAGAACTCTTTTATTTAAAGGAAAAAGAAGAAGTGTTTTAGAAGTAGCAAATTCAAGAAAATGAAAGATAGTAATGAAAGTTTTATTTGATGATAATGAAGAACAAGAGTTATTATTATCATATACAAAAGCAGTACTACCATATAATAATGAAGAATATACACTAGTAATAGTATATGGATTAAGTGATGAGAAACCAATGAAATTACTAACTAATATAGATATAAATGATAAAGATGATGTAATAAAAGTTGCAAGATTATATTTATCGAGATGGAGAATAGAAGAACACTTTAGAGGAAAGGAACAAGAATATGATTTTGAAAATATGAGAGTAAGAACGTTAGAAAGCATGAATAATTTAAATATGATGTTAACAATACACTTAGGACATGTAGCGATATTAGCAGATAATATAGATAGAAAATTATTAACAATAAAGATAATATATGCAAGTAAATCATTAAAGGAAAAATCAATAGTATGGTTAAGTCAGATATCAAGAGGTATAAAGAGAATATTATCTTATGCACATACTGGAATAAAAGAGTGGATGGATATTGAAGTAAGGGAGAAATATAAACAGTTAGAGTTAAAACTTTAAAATATTGTTAACTTATAAAGTATCTAAAAAAGAACATAGAACATGTTCTCCTTTTGAATGTATGAAATAGGTTAACTAACTATACAGTTTGATACATTGCTATAAATTGATATAAAGTGGTGGTGTTTTTATAACTTTTTTCGTAAAAAACCTAAACTCAAAAATAGTTAGTATGGAAATGCTAACTATTTTATGTTAAAATCATTTTATCTAAAGAAGGTGAGTCTATGAAAGGACAAAATATGTATCTATCATTTGGTAGTGAAGTCATCTATGATGATGCTTCCTTTTTAATTGAGGATAATGATAAAGTAGGAGTAGTTGGTGTTAATGGAGCAGGGAAGACTACTTTATTTAAGATTATCTTAAAAGAGGAATCTTTAGATGCTGGTAAGATTACAGTAAATAATAAAAAAATCGGTTATCTTCCGCAAGAAATTAATTTTACTGATAAAGAGAAAAATGTCTTAGATTATTTATATAGTGGAAGACCTATTGAAAAGCTAGAAAAAGAGTTAAATAAAATTTATGAGAAATTAAGTAATGCTAGCGAGCTTGAACAAAATAAACTTTTAAGACAAGCCGAAAAGATTCAAAGTGAACTTGATAGTTTAAATCAATATACGGCTGAGGATGAATTATTATCATTAATTGAAAACATGAAGATAGATAGTGACTTGTTAGAGATGAAAGTAGGAGATTTATCAGGAGGACAAAAGTCTAAAATTGCCTTTGCAAGACTTCTTTTTTCAAACTCTGATATCTTGCTTTTAGATGAACCTACTAACCATTTAGATGCTAAGACTAAAGACTTTGTTATTAATTATTTAAAGAATTATCATGGTATGATTTTAGTTATTAGTCATGATATAGACTTTTTAAATGAAGTAGTTACTAAGACCATGTTTATTAATAAAGTCACTCATAAAATAAAAGTATATAAGGGTAATTATAAAGAATTTAAAAGACTTTATGCTAATGAGATGATAGAAAAAGAGCTAAGAATAAAAGAACAAGAACGTGAAATAAAGAAACTTGAAGAAGTTGTTAAAAGAGCAGAGTCGGCATCTCGTACTAATCATAATTTAAAAAGATTAGGTCAGTCTAGAAAGAAGATGTTAGAGAAAAAATTAGATGAATTAGAAGTGAGAGAAGAAAAATATAAGAGAGTTACGATGAAAGTAGAGCCAAAAGAGGTCAGTGGTAAAATACCTTTAGAAGTTAAACATTTAACTTTTCATTATCCTGGTAAGAGTGATTTATATTATAATTTATCATTTCAGATGGCAAGAGGAGAGAAGTTTTTAATAGTTGGGGAAAATGGTGTTGGTAAGTCAACTTTATTAAAACTAATTGTTGGTAAATTAAAACCTATTAAAGGAGAAATAGATTATGGTTATCATGCAACTATAGCTTATTATGCCCAGGAGTTAGAGATATTAGATGAAGATAAAACTATTTTAGAAAATGTAGATAATCCTAATTATAGTGATAATGAGTTAAGGAACTTTTTAGGTAATTTTCTGTTTTCTAATAATGATGTCTTTAAGAAAGTAAAAGTATTATCACCTGGAGAGAAAGCACGAGTTGCCTTATGTAAAATACTTATTCAAAGAACTAATATCATTATATTAGATGAACCTACTAATCACTTTGACCCAGAGACTCAAGCAATTATTGGTGAAAACTTTAAAAATTATACCGGTACTTTAATTATTGTTAGTCATAATCCATCTTTTGTAGAACAAATTGGAGTTACTAGGATGTTAGTCTTACCAGAAGGTAAAATTGTGGAATATAAAAAAGAATTACTACATTACTATTATTACTTAAATACTGAATTGGTGTAGTATTGAATAAATAAATATTCAGTTTTATAATGATAGTAGGAGATGATAAAAATGGCTAAAAAAGATTTAGGTGTAAAACCTTATTTATTTCCAATGCCTGTTTTAATGATTGCAACATACTGTGAAGATGGTAGTGTTGATGTTATGAACATGGCTTGGGGAGGTATTTGTGATAACAATAAAGTAGCTTTAAATATTACAGAGTCTCATAAGACTTCACAAAATATTAAAGAAAGAGGGGCTTTTACAATTAGTGTTGCTGATATTCCTCATTTGAGAGAATCAGACTTCTTTGGCACAGCATCAGGTAATAGAATGAAAGATAAGTTTGAACGAAGTGGAATGCATGCAGTTAAAAGTGAAAGAGTAGATGCTCCAATAATTGAAGAGTATCCAATTACTTTAGAATGTAAAGTTGATAAGATTCAAAAAGATGAAGATGGCTTTAGAGTAGTTGGAGAAATAGTTAATGTTTTAGCAGATGAATCTGTCCTTGATGATAATGGTAAAGTTGACCCTACTAAATTAAATGCTTTTGTCTTTGACCAATTCCAAAATGGATATTATGCAATAGGAGAAAAAGTAGGAGAAGCTTGGAAAAGTGGAAATAAGTATATGAAGTAGGTTTTAACTACTTGAAAATATTATATATTTATGATACTATGAATATGTAAAAGAGATTTACATACAATAAAAAAAGAGGAATACCTAGTTTTGCAGATGGGTGTTACCTCTAAAGTGTTTTAGAAGTAAAAACCCTATTCACAAAGATGTAATAGGGTGTTTTACTATCTATAAATAATTAGTAATATTACAATTAAGAAATCCTTCTTACTCATAAACATTTCCCCTTTCTAACCCCCTGAAGTCAAGAGATATAGAAAGAGGCAAACACCCTTACTAAGTATTCCTGCAAATATAGTATCATACTTTTATTTATAAAACAATCGAACAAGATACATTTTTTTAATAGAAAATTTGTTTCGTATATTTTAATCTAACTAGAAGAATAGAAAGTTATTCTAGTTTTGTTGTTTAGGATTGTGATTTATTTTTTAAAATGTCCTATTTTTTTAAGCGCATTTTTAAGTTAAAATGTCCTAATATAATATTCTGAT
>CALVIV010000011.1 GCA_944331935.1 uncultured Bacilli bacterium
GGCAAACTATACTTATACGGAAGAAGTAGTGGACAGTTACAAAAAAGAGGCTTCTATACAATAGAAGATAAAACTTACTATACTGATTATAATACAGGAGAAGTGTATAGAGGAAATAAGACAATAGATGAATATGAATATTATTTTCATGAGGATGGACATATGCAGAAAGGTTTCATTGAGTTAGATGGCAAACTATACTTATATGGGAGAAGTAGTGGGCAGTTACAAAAACGAGGCTTCTATACAATAGAAGATAAAACTTATTACACTGATTATAATACAGGAGAAGTATATAGAGGCTGGGCTGATATTAAAGAAAATACTTATTATTTTTCTTTAGATACAGGTGCTATGTATATAGGAAAACAGACAATAGATGGATATGAATACTATTTTCATGAAGATGGACATATGCAGAAAGGTTTCATTGAGTTAGATGGCAAACTATACTTATATGGAAGAAGTAGTGGACAGTTACAAAAAAGAGGATTTTATACAATAGAAGATAAAACTTACTATACAGACTATAATACAGGAGAAGTCTATAGGGGTATACACTTAATTGATAATAAGACTTACGGATTTGATTCAGAAACAGGAGCAGCTATTGATGGCTTTGGGGAAATAAATGGAAATACTTATTACTTTGATTTTAATAATGGTTATTATTACACCGGTAAGCATACAATAAATGGTTATGAGTATTACTTCCATGAAGATGGACATATGCAGAAAGGCTTTATAGAACTTGATGGAAAGCTATATTTGTATGGAAGAACTAGTGGACAGTTGCAAAAAAGAGGTTTCTATACAATAGAAGATAAAACTTATTATACAGATTATAGTACAGGAGAAGTGTATAGAGGAAAATATACAATAGATGGTTATAATTATTATTTTCATGAAGATGGGCATATGCAAAAAGGCTTTATCACTTTGGATGGTTTGACTTATTTATATGGAAGAAGTAGCGGACAATTGCAATATGGTTGGCATGAAGTTAATGGTTATATGTATTATTTTGATCCTAGTACAGCAGTAATGGCTACAGGCAACAGAACTATAGATGGTGTTGATTATTATTTTTATAGTGATGGTCATATGAAAAGTAATTTCGTAACTGTAAATGGAGAGACTTATTACTACTTTGAAAATGGTACAAAAGCTAATGATTGGGTAACTATTGCTGGTACAAAATATTTTTTCAATTCCTTAGGTGTTATGATTGGGAAAAATGTTAGAAAAGTAATTGATGTTTCTGAGTATCAAGGTTATATTGATTGGGATACTGTTGTAAGAGAAGGAGATATAGATGGTGTTATATTAAGAATATCTGCAAGTGGTTTGGATAGAGAAGATGCTATGCTTGCTAGAAATATAGCAGAATTGAAAAGATTAGGAATACCTTATGGTATATATATTTATAGCTATGCTGAAACTTATGATGAAGGAAGGCTTTTTGCAGAATTCACTTTAAATATAATAAATAAATATGATTTAAATCCAACATTGGGCATTTACTTTGATCTTGAAAGTAACTATGCTACTTATGATATGTCCACTTATGAATATGAACAGGTTGTTAGAGGATATATGAATGCTATGACTAATGCCGGCTATGGCTCTATAACTAAAATATATACTTATACATCTCTTGCTGAAGAAGTTTTAAATTCAGATTATTTGCGTAATTTAATTGCTTGGGTAGCTCAATATAATCATTATTGTTATTATACAGGCAGCTATTATGCTTGGCAATATTCATCAACTGAAAGAATTCCTGGTATTTCTGGTGACGTAGATGTTAGTGTATGGTTTTAAGCAAAGGATTTCCTTTGCTTAAAGTTTGTAAAGAATGTAAATATTTGTTATACTATAGTTAAAGTTTTTTAGGAGAGTTTATTAATATGAGAAAATTGAATATTACTTTTTGTAGTTTTCCAGACTTTTCTGGCAATGCAAAGGCTTTATATAATTATATGAAAAATAAGTATAAAGATAATATGAATTATACTTGGATTGTAACTTCTGATACTTTTAAAGAGAAATTAAATCGTGAAGGAATTAATGCTATAGTTTTAGGAACTAGTGACTTTAAAAAATATATAAAAAAAACAGATGTTTTTTTTACTACTCATTGCAATTTGACTGGCGATAAGACTGATAGAGCAATATATATAGAGTTATGGCATGGTATTAGCTCAAAAAAAGTTGGTTTTATGATGAAAAACATATCAAGTGCTGATGAATTATGGTATGAGCATTTAAGCAGGACAGTTGATTATTTTATTGTTCCTTCAGAATTTTGGACAACTATTTTTTCTGCCAGATTTAATGTTGATTTAAAACAAGTTTTACCACTTGGATATCCTAAATTAGATTTTATAAAAAATAAAAATGCATTTAAAAATTTATCTAAATTAATTAGTAGAGATTTATCTAATTATAAAAAAATTATATTTTATATGCCAACTTTTAGAAAAGGATGCGGTAGAGATGATAGTCAAGGCAATGTTAATAATATTTTGAACTTGTATCCTTATAATGAAGAGAAATTAGTTGATTTTCTTGAAAAAAATAATTATTTATTATGTATAAAAAAACATCCTAGTGAAGAATTACAATTTCCATCTTCTATTAAATCTGATAACATTATTTTAATAGACAATAGTAAATTACGAACATTGTATTTTGATGTTTATGATATTTTAGATGCAGCAGATTTACTTATTACAGATTATTCATCATTAGGAATTGAGTTTTTATATTTAAATAAACCATGTATTTATTTAAATACTGATGTCGATTCTTATAATATAAGCAGGGGTATTTGTTATAATAATTATGATCTTTGGCTTACTGATGGGCTAAATACTCTTGATGATTTATTAAATAAAATTAATGAATATCTTTATTTTGATAATAAAATTCCATTAGAATTGGAAGAAAAGAGAAAATTATGGTTTGGAAATTTAAAAAATGGTGGTTGTGATAATATTTGTTCTTATTTTTTTACTGATGCTGGCAAATTAAAAGTTAAACCTTATATTAATTCTAATAGACAAGTAGTTTATTTAAATAAAAAAATTGAGAAGTTAGATGAAGAAAAGAAATATTATGAAAGGCTTAGTAAGCAAAGAAAAGAGGAGCTTGATTTAGTATATAATTCTAGATCATGGAAATTATTAGAGAAATTAAGAAAAATTAGGAATTATAAGAGGTGATTTAAATGAAGACTTTTGCTATTATTCCAATAGCAGGTAAAGGTGTTAGGTTTGGTTCTGATTTACCAAAACAATTTATTGAAGTTTATGGTAAACCATTATTTATTTATACATTAGAAAAATTTCAAAATAATTGTAATGTAGATTATATATTGATCGCTTGTTCTAAAGATAATATGCCAATAGTTAAAGACATAATAAATAAATATAACTTAACTAAAGTATATAAATTAGTCCAAGGTGGAGATACTCAATTGGAGTCTATTATTAATTGCATAAAATCAGTTGATAATGAACTTTCAATAGAAGACAAAATAATCGTCCATGTTGGTAATCGACCTAATTTAAGTGATACACTTATTTCTAGATGCATAAAAAAGTATGATGATATAGGACCTTTATCTACAGTAGTTCCTTGTATTGAAGTTATGATTAATACTGATGACAATGCTATTATACCGAGAGATAAAGTAGTTAGAATACAAACACCACAAGTATACTCTTTTGGTGATTTAAAAAAAGTTATTTATGATGAAAATTTAAGTAATATGCATGCAAGTACATTATGTGATTTATTAATTTCAAATAATTATAAAGTTAGTTTTATAAATGGGGAATTAACAAATTTTAAAATAACGTATAAAGAAGATTTAGATATATTTAAAGCTATTATATCTAGTAGAGAAAATAAAATAGAAAAGGGAGAAAAAAATGAAGCAAAGGCTGTATTATAAAAGTTTTGATATTTTAAAATTTATTTGTGCTATTATAATTGCTTGTATTTATCATTATCAAAATGATTTTCCTAATGTTACATTGTTTGATAACGTTCCTTTTATAAATAAATTATCGATATATGGGTACATGTTAGTTGAATTGTTTTTTATAATTTCTGGTTTTCTTTTTTTAGTAAGTTATTTTAACAAAATTAAAGAAAAAGACTTAAGTATTAAAACTTTTTTAAAAAAAAGGTATATTAGATTAATTTTTGTAGGTGCAATTACAACTTTTGTTATGTTTTTGCTTCAACAAAGTTATTATATGCTAAATGGTGATTTTTGGATTTGGGGAAATAATGATTTAGGAAACTTATTATTGCAACTTATTGGTGTTCAATATTGGTTAGAGCCAGGTATAGTTTCATTAAATAATGCAGTATGGTACATTAGTGTTTTACTTCTTTGTTATATAGTTTTCTTTTATATTTCTAACCTAGTTGTAAAGAAGAAAAATATATTTATCTTTTTACTGCCAATTGTAGCAGCTTTGATTGTACAAAAATGCAATTTAAATATTCCTATATTAAACTATAATGTTACTAGAGGTATAATTTCCTTTGGTGTTGGTGTATTTATTGGATGTTTGAGTAAGAATTTAAATAATAGGAAGTTTATTACAATATTTTCTCTTGTTTCCTTGTTTGTTATAGGACTGCTTTATATTTTTCTAGGGGATCAAGTAGTTGGTAATTTGTTATTACTTTTGACATTTGTTATATATCCATTATTAATATTATCATTAATAAGTATAGATAATAAATTAGAATTTATTAATACTAAATTTACAAAATATTTAGGAAATCTCTCTTTTGGTATTTATTTATGGAATTTGCCTATTCAGCTTTCAACTGTTCTTTTAAATCAAATTTTTGATTTTAGTTTTAATTATAATTCTGTTTATTTTTTCTTAATTCAAATCGTGATACATATTTTAATTGCTGTATTATCTTATCATTTATTTGAAAGAAAAATGTTACCTTTATTTGAGCAAAAAATGTCAAAGATTATTAATTATTTAAAAAAAACAAACGAAATTATTACATAGATTTTTAATTATCAAAAATATATGTTATTATTATTGTGAGGTGTAGTTAAATGACAAATATGAAAAATATTATTGCAAATTTTAAACATTATTGGTTTTTAATGACTCAGTTAATATCTAGAGATTTTAAAGTTAAATATAAAAGGTCTGTTTTAGGTGTAGTATGGAGTCTTTTATATCCTATATTACTATTGACAGTAATGGCTATTGTTTTTTCTCAGATGTTTAGATTCCAAGTAGAAGGAGTAAATTATATTGTTTACTTAATGACAGGTATTATTATGTGGAATTATTTTAGTGAAGCTTCTAATACAGCGATGACATCTGTTGTTTCTAATTTTTCACTTATTAATAAAGTATATATACCAAAATATATTTTTCCAGTTGCTAAATGTATATTTGTTGGTATTAATTTTGTTTTAACATTGATTCCTTGGTTAGCAATCATTGTTCTATCAAATTTTGGTCTTGGACAATATCCATGTAGTTTTAATATTTACTATTTACTTTTACCTTATATATTTTTATGTTTCTTTATATTTACAGTTGGAATAAGTTTATTCTTATCATGTGTTTCTGTATTTTTAAGAGATGTATTTTATATTTATGGAATTGTTTTAACTATGTGGAATTATTTAACCCCAGTTTTTTATAGCATTGAAATATTACCTGCTACTTTACAAACCTTATTTAAATTTAATCCACTATATCAGTTTTTAACTGCTGCAAGAGAAATAGTTTTATATGGTAGGGCACCTTCTATTTTGGTATTGGTATTATTGGGTGTTGTTGCTTTAGTTACTTTAGGAGTAGGGGCAATTGTATTCAAGAAAAATCAAGATAAATTTATCTACTATGTATAAGGAGGAAGTTTATGATTAAGTTAGAACATGTATCAATGAAATTTAATTTAGGTATTGAAAAAGAGTTCTCTATCAAACAAGCATTTGTTAATTTCTTTAGTTTTAATAAACCTAAGAAGAAAAAAGAGGAGTTTTGGGCACTTAAGGATGTTTCATTCAGTGTAAAAAAAGGAGAAGTTGTAGGATTAATTGGTAGTAATGGTGCTGGTAAGTCTACATTATTAAAAGTAGTAAGTGGTGTTATGAAACCTACTAAAGGAAAAGTAACTGTTAATGGTGTTATTTCGCCAATGATTGAGCTTGGAGCAGGATTTGATGCTGAATTAACTGCTAGAGAAAATATTTTCTTAAATGGTGCTATTTTGGGATATTCTAAAGAATTTTTGGAATCTAAATTCGAAGAGATAGTTGAGTTTTCAGAGTTGAGGGATTTTTTAGATGTACCTGTTAAAAACTTTTCTTCAGGTATGACTGCGAAACTTGCTTTTTCTATCGCTACTATTGTTAATCCAGAAATATTAATAGTTGATGAGATTTTATCAGTTGGTGATATTAAATTTCAAGAGAAAAGTAAGAATAAAATGCTTGAAATGATTAAAGGTGGTACTACTGTTTTATATGTATCACATTCACTTGATTCTATTAAACAATTATGTGATAGAGTTATTTGGCTTGAACATGGTCAAATTGTAAAGATTGGCGATACTGATAAAATATGTAAAGAATATTATGATGCACAAATGAAAAAGTAGGAGGAATTATGCAAAAATATATACATTTAGTATGGTTTGGTGGTAAGCCATATACAAAATTAACTAAAAAATGTATTAAAAGTTGGAAGAAATATCTTCCTGATTTTGAAATTATTGAATGGAATGAAAACAATGTAGATTTAAATGAATGTCCATTTATTAAAGAAGCTTATGAGAATAAAAAGTGGGCTTTTGTAGCTGATTATGTTAGAACGAAAGCTATATATGAGATGGGTGGTATTTATTTAGATACCGATATGATGATTACTAAAAATATAGATTTTTTACTTGATAAAGAAACATTTCTTGGTGTCGAAGATTCTATGATGGTTAATGCTGCTGTTTGGGGAGCATCAAAACCTAAGACTTATTTTGCCAAGAGAATGTTAGATTATTATAGAAGTTTAGAACATTTTGATACATATGATTTATATCAGATATCTATTCCTAGAGTAATTACCAAAATTTTAGATGAGTTTGATTTTGACCCAACTAAGAATGAGATTCAAGTATTACATAAAAATATCTATATTTATCCAAGAGAATATTTTTATCCATTGTCTTATAATTTTAAGAATAATAAATTTACAGAAAATACTTGTATGATTCACTATTTTGATGCTACTTGGATTTCTAAATATGAACAAATTGAAATGAAAATGGTGAGAAAATTTGGGGCTAAAAATACAGCACGTATTTTAAAAGTTTATCGTTTTATGAAACGAAATACTAAACGTTGTATTAAAGCATGCTTATTTCCAGTTGTGTTATATAGACGTTATAAAAGAAAGATTAGTCCTAAATATCTAGAAAATTTAAACAATGCTTTAGAAGATATTTCTAAAATTAAAACTGATTATTTAGTTATGCATAATCCTGAATGGTTAGGTGTTACTAGTGCAACTATAGAACTTTTTGATAGTAGAGTTAGATGTGGTGAATTATTAAGAGATAAAGATGTAAAAAAAGTAGGAGAGGCAATTTTAAATAGTAAAGTTAAGCAGGTAGTATTTAGTGCTATGTGCTTAGGGTGGAAAGAACTTGCTATATATTTAAAAGATGAAAATCCTAATATAAAGATAAAAGTATTTTGGCATGGTTCTAACTCACAAGTATCAGAGCCTTATGGTTGGGAGAGAAATATTGAAATTATTGAACTTCATAAAGAAGGAATAATTGATGTTTTTGCCACTTGTAAAGAAAGTATAATTCCTTTTTATGAACATGAAGGATATAAAACAACTCTTATTTTAAATAATGTTATTTTACCTAAAAAGATTAAGGCAAATCCTCCGAAAGATGTTATTAGGCTTGGTATATATGCTGCAAAATGTGATGATTGGCGTAAGAACATGTTTGCCCAAATTGCTAGTGCTGCTTTAATACCTAATGCTGTTATTGATATGGTGCCATTAAATGCAGAAGCTAAGAAGTTTGCAAATGATTTAGGCATAAAATTAGAGGGTTTAGATAAACCTATTCCAAGGGAAGAATTGCTTCTTAGAATGAGTAAAAATACAGTTAATTTATATGTTACTTATTCAGAATGCGCTCCAATGTTACCAATTGAAAGCTTTGAAGTAGGTGTTCCTTGTATTTCTGGTAATAACCATCATTACTTTAAGAATACAGAATTAAAAGACTATATCGTTTTGAATAATGAAGAAAATCCTATTTTAATTGCTGAACAAATAAAAAAATGTTTAGATAATAAAGATAAGGTTATGGAATGGTATAAAGAGTGGAAAAAAGAAAACGATAGAAAGAGTAAAGAAAGTGTTAGACACTTTTTAGATATGTAGGAGGTAAATATGACAATAGATGGATTAAATAAGTTAAAAAAAGGTTCTTATCTTGTGTTATTACCTGATGCTGATTATGATATAAAGGATAGTGTAGAGTATACTTTTGATAATGTTATTTATTTGAATTTTGAACTAAGTGAAGATGATGCTAATAAAATTGTTGATTTTGTTAATAATAAAGGTAGTAAGTTAATAATTTTTGATTGGTTTGAAGGTTATCGTTTAATCTTACCTTATATTAGTAAAAAAAGAGAAATTAAATTTGTTTATAAAAATAATTTGGCTCAATTAACAAATAGCGGTGTAAGGGGGACTTACACAAGAATTATGGAGTTTTATGATCGTAACATAATAAAAGAAATTGCTTGTCTTGATAAAGCAACTAGTGAAGTGTTAAAAAAAGCTGGATATAGAGCAAGTCATCTTTTGTTAGATGTTAAAACAAAATCTAGAAAAAAAACTTTAGAAAAATCTATTGGTTTAATAGGAGATGATTATAATCCTAATCATAATACTTATAATCAATTAAGTGCTTTAAAACTAATAGATTATGATTATTGTAAAATAGTTCCTAATATGCCTGCGACTAAACATTTTATTGATTTCTTTGAAATAAAAGCTAAAGAAGTTAGTAATACGGAAGAGGCTCTTATTGATAATGAGATTAATTTATATTGTAATTTTACATTTAATAATATGGAATTAATATTAAAAAGTTTAGATTTAGGTATCCCTTGTTTATTGGGTAATATAGATATTTTTGATGATTATCCAAACTTAAAGAAGTATTTAGTTTTAGATAGTGATGATGATATTGGTGAGATTTCTAATAAGATAAATTGCATTAGAGAAAATAGAGATGCTATTTTAAAAGAATATGACAAATATAGAAAAGAGTATATCAAAATATTTAATGAATTAAAGGGAAAATTTTTAAAATAAGGATGATTAATATGAAATATGGATTATTATACTACAAAGATACAGATAATATAGGTGATGATATTCAGACATATGCTCAAGAAAGATTTCTTCCAAAAGTGGATTATTTAATAGACAGAGAAAATTTAGAATCTTTTGTTCCTAATAAAAAAGAAAAAGTAAAATTGATTATGAATGCTTGGTATATTCATGATATCTTTAATTTTGATATATCTCCTTATATTGAACCTTTATATATATCAATGTTTTTAAAGAAGGTTCCATATGAGGGAGGAATTACAATTGGTACTGATTATCTTAACACCAATATTTTGGAAAGCTTTAAGAAGTATGGACCGGTAGGGACACGTGATATACATACAAAAAAAATATTGGATAAGTTGGAAGTGCCAAATTATTTTTCTGGTTGTATGACTTTAACACTAAATAAGTTTGAAGGTGTGAAACAGGAAGATTATATCGTAGTAGTTGGTTTAAATGATAAAGAGATTAATTATATTAAGAAAAAAACTAAACGTAAGGTAATTAAATTTGTTCAGGATGTAAAAAAAGGAAGTTTTTCTAATGAGTCTTGGGATGAAAGAAAGAAGAGAGTAGAAGATACTTTAAAACTATATCAGGGTGCTCATATGGTAATTACAACTAAACTTCATTGTTCGTTGCCTTGTTTAGCTTTAGGGACACCAGTATTACTTTTATATGATACTTCTTTTGCAGAAAATAAAGATAGAATTGGGACATTTTTATATTATTTGAATTATATTAATAGAGAAGACTTTTTTACATCTAATATAGATTTTGAAAACCCTAAGAAAAATTCTTCAAAATATTTAGAGTTAAGCAAAAAGTTAGAAGATAGATGCATAAAGTTTGTTAAAGAAGACAGTAAAATTAATAATGTTTTACCTAGTATTGAAGATTATAAAGAATATTTATATAGAAGTAGAAATATGCGGACTCTTCCAGTTAACTTATTGAAAAAATTACAGTATATTTATGAGAAAGAGTGTTTTAAGAGTGCTAAGATGCATGATAATATAGAAGAGCTCCAATATAAATATAAACATTTGAAAGAAGACTATGATAGAATTATAGAAGAAAATAAATATTTAGATAGTAGATTAAATAAAACTTTGGATTTTAGAATTAGAAAAATTATAAAGAAACTCTTAAAACGGAAATAATAGAGAGGTTAGTTGTTATGAAAAAAAATAAATTTTGTATTATAAATTTAATTATTATAATTTTATTATTTTTATTGATGTTATTTAAACAAATTGTGTTTAACACTAAAATAAATTATTTTGATTATGGATTAAGTTTTTTATTAACTTTAGTTTTCTTTTTTTTGAATATTAGTTTTTTAAAAAAAGAACAAAGGTTTTATAATATTATTAACTGTGTTTTAATTGTTAATTCCTTATTGGCTTTACTTTTTAACTCATATAGCAGTAGTGGTTTTCTTTTACTTTATGCTTTTATTTTGTTAATTACCTTTGCTTGTATGATTAAAACTAATTTTAGATTTGAAATTTCTTTAGTTATTTCTATATCAATTTTAATTTTTAGTTTTATTATTTTAGGACTTTTAAATATTTTATCTATATCATTAATTTTTTTACTTATTGTATCGTTAGCTTTATTATATTATATTTATCATAATAGTAACTCTTTCTTTGAAAAGATAAAAACTATTGATATAAGAACAATTATTATTTTTTCAATTTTATTTTTAATCGCAATTTTAGGTGGAGTAGGTAGATATGTTCATTCATATGATGAGTATTCTTATTGGGCTTATGCTGCTAAAATTGCTATTAATGAGGATTCTTTATATGCTGTTATCAGTAATTTAGGTGCTACTAGAGCTTATCCACCTGTTTCTACTATTTGGCACTATATAGTAAGTGTGTTTAGTGGATATAGTGAACCTAATTTATATATTGGTTTATCTATTTTAACTTTTATTTATCTTATGCCTATTTTTATGTATATTATAAATAAAAAAAGTTTTACAATAGTTGTCTTTTTATTGGCAGCAGTATTTTTTCCTTTAATATTTAATGGTTCTATTACTTATACTTTGTTATATGTTGATTTGTTATTGGGAGTATTATGTGGGTGTGCCATTATATTAGAACATTATTGTAGAAATAACAACTTGAAAAGATGGCCTGTTATTTTAATCTTATTAATTATAACTATGTTAAAAGCAAATGGTTTTGTTTTTTCATTGTCTTTGTTGTTATTATTTTATTTAAGGGAATTATCTACAAAAAAATTATCATTAAAAAATATATGGAATACATTTTTACGATATATTTTGCCTGGCATTCTTATTTTAGTATTCTTTATAGCATGGAGATTATTTGCAAGTTCTTCTATTATAGAATCTATTGCATATGATTATTCTTTAATGCCAGATACTTTAAAGCCTGATTTATTACCAAAATTAGAACCACAATTTATGCTTAATTTTTATAATAGTGTTTTATCATCTATTGATGAGACTATAGTTTATGGTTTTATTAGTATTCCTTTATTTGCTTATTTAATTGTTACTTTTTATCTAATTTATAGAGTTGATTTTAAAGAAAGTAAAGTTAAAAATGCATTTTGTTTTCTTTTACCATATATTGTTTCTTATGCAGTTTTCTTCTGTCTGACTGCTTTATCATTGTTTGTAATGTTTTCTAAATATGAAGCATCAACTCTTGCTTCTTTTGGGAGATATTTAGCACCTATAAATATAGCATTTATGATTTATGTATTATATAGATTAAGTAGTAGTAAAGAGGTTACAACTATTCATATTTTATCTATTTCTCTTATAGTGTTGGTAGGTTTTTCTAATATTACTTATTTTCTAACTGATATAAAAGCGAGAAGGGAAACTATGCATATAAGTGAAGCTAGACAGAGTGATTTTGCAATAATAAATGAGAAAACTAGTGAAGATTCAAAAATATTTGTTATTAATCAAAGTGATGAGAATTCTATAATGCCTTTATGGTATGCTAGGTATTATACTTATCCTAGAATCGTTAATTCTAATCCTTATGCTATTACTTGGAAAATTAAAACTCCTTCTAATGAATGGGATTTGCAAGACTGGGGGTTAACTAAAAAGACATTTATTGATCATTTGATAGATTATGATTTTGATTATGTGTTCTTTTATAGTATGACTGATGAATTGTCTGATTTGTTTAGTAATAATGTAGAAGATGAAAATTATTTAAAAGAATACAAATTATTTAAAATAGAAAATAAACAACAACATTTTTGGTTAGAACCTGTAAAATAAGTTAATTTGCGATGAATAGAAAAATTATGCTTATCTTAAATTATGGGAGGTAAAATATGAAAATTTTCAAAAAAATAAGTTATAAAAAATTTATTTTACCAATTATTGTAATTTTATGTGAGATTTTTATATATTTTCAAATGATTTATAAAAATGAAAATATAACTTTAAAGTATCAACTTGTTTTTTTTGCTGTTTGTATTATTTCTAATATTGGCGCACTAATAGTTTTTAACTTTTTGAAAAAAAATCATAATTTAAAAATAGAGAAATTATTTTTAATTATTGCCTCAATATATGGAGGTATATATTTAATTTTTATACCTGCTCTTTTGGGGACGGACGAATTACCTCATTTTTTAAGGCCATATCAAATTTCGGTTGGTGATGTTGTTGTAGCAAATCCAGAAAAAAATGAAACTAAATTACCTAAAGCTATTGGGGATTTTGTTGGAGAAAAAGTTATTGCTAATCGTTATACTGAAAAATATATATTAGGTGGTACTGATTATAGCGATAATATTCCTTTGTGGAATGGTGATGTTACTTCTATTGATTATTCACCACTTCCTTATGTTCCACAAATAATTGGATTTTTCCTCTCTAAGATATTTCAATTAAGTCCATTGCTAATATTATATATAGTGCGATTATGTAATTTTGTTACTTGGTTGGCATTAGGCTATGTTGGTTTTAAATTATTACCTGTAAAGAAAGTATTTGCTCTTGTTTTATATACATCTCCAGCTATATTATCTTTAGTTAGTACTTGTAGTGCAGATGTTTTTTCTTTAGGATTATTCTTTGTGTTCATTTCATACATTTTAAATTTAATTCATAATAAAAGAGAATTTAACAGAAAAGACTTTTTGATACTTAGTTTAATTTCTATAGCATTTTCTACATATAAAATTTTTTATGTTCTGTATGTTTTGTTATTATTTTTGATTCCTAAGGAATGTTTTAATAATAGTACAAAAAAGAAACTTGCAAATCTGCTTCCAATTATTTTTGTTTCTTTTATTATAGATTTTGTTTGGTTTATGTTATCAGCAGTGAGCCATGTAGGTAACGAAACAGTTCAAAAACAAATTGAATTTATTTTAACATATCCTTTCAAGTATATTTTTATTTTTATAAATACTTTTATTGATTCAATTGTAAGCAAATATTTTGTTAATATTACAGCTGGTAATGGAATGTGTTATGGTTTGGCAAGAATTAATCAGTTATTTATATATGCTTATAGTGGTTGTTTTGTTGCTTCATATTTTTATGATAATAAAAAAGTAAAGATGGGTAAGTATAGTAAAATATTAATTATTTTTGTAAGTTTAGCCATTGTTGGATTGGTTTCAACAACATTGTATTTGGACTGGACAAGTTCTAAATTAGGTGTGGGATCTCTCAAAATTATTGGAGTTCAAGCAAGATATTTTTGGATACTTTTAATTCCTATTGCATGTATTTTACCTAATTATAAAAGCCATTTAAAAAATGAAAAAAAACTTATTAAATTTACAACAATTTTAAATACAATAATATTGGTAAATACTATAAGTTCTTTGTTGTTAGCAGTATTTCCTAAATAATACTAATAAAACATTAACTAATAAAACAGTTTATGTTGCTAATAAACTGTTTTTATTGTATACTTTAATTGGTGATAATATGACAAAAAAAGATATACTTTATGACGATATTTTGTAATTAATAATTGTTCTCGTGATAGATTGTTGATATTGTAATTTGTTCTAGATATTTAAACAATATGCTAAAATGGAAATTTGTTCTTAGTTTCCTAATGCTAATTTAGTTATTGAATTTCACGTAATGATTATAAAATATCAGAAATACCAGTCAAAATTCGACTTAGAGAATTATGGGAGAGAGCGGGTATTATTAAATCAATTAAGTATATGATTAATATGCTTTATATAATGTTCTTTATATTAATAATTTTTTCTAAGAAGAAGGTGAATGACTAATGAATAATATTTATTTCGCTATAACAGCTATTTTATGTATTATCTATATAAGTAGTGTAGTTAGAAAACTTAAGTTCTCTTTTAAGGAAAGTTTTTTTGGATTATAGCAGCATTTCTTATGTTATTTTTGTCAATGTTTTCATATTCACTAGACTTTATTGCTAAATAACAAGAAAAATATGTAATAAGATAGAAGGAGAAAGAAGATGAAAAAAACTAAAAAAACTATTGCTTTCTTTAATGGCTTTTTTATTCCTCATTTAGGTGGTGTTGAAAGATATACAAGTAAAGTAATAGAGATATTAAAAAAAGATTATAATATTATCATAATTACTACTAATGATAATAATTATCCTAGTAAAGAAGAGTTAGAGGGGATTAAAGTTTATCGTCTACCAGTTTATTCTTTATGTAAAAATCGTTATCCATTTTTACATAAAAACAAGGAATATAAGGAATTGTTAGAAGATATAAGAAAAGAAAAAATTGACTATGTTATATGTAATACAAGATATTATCAAACTAGTATTTTAGGTGCTGTAATTAGTAAAGAGAAAAAGTGTTCTTTGTATATTATTGATCATAGTAGTAATCATATAAGTATAGGTAATAAAGTTCTTGATTACTTTGGCTCTTTATATGAACATTATTTAACAAATAAAATAAAAAAATATAATCCTAAATTTTATGGTGTATCTAAAAGATGTAATAAGTGGTTAAATCATTTTGATATTAAAGCTAGTGGAGTATTTTATAATGCTATAGATGATAAAGTTTATGATGAATTTTATCAGCCAATTGATAATGGTAATAAAGTTGTGATAAGTTATATTGGAAGAATTATTAAAGAAAAGGGAATTTTAAATTTACTTAATGCTTTTAATGAGGTAAAGAAAAATCATTCTAATATAGAACTTTATATAGCAGGAGATGGGCCTTTATTGGATAATTTAAAAAGAGAATATACTGATTCTAGTATTCATTTTTTAGGAAAGTTAAATTATGAAGAAGTAATGAACCTATGTGTTAAAACAGATATTTTTGTTCATCCTTCTATGTACCCTGAGGGCTTACCTACATCAATTTTAGAAGCTGGAGTTATGAAATGTGCTGTTGTCGCAACTGATCGTGGAGGTACAAAGGAAGTAATAAATAATAATGTAGGTTTGATTGTAGAAGAGAATGTAGAAGATTTGGTTAAAAAGTTAGATTTTCTTTTAAATAATCGTGATAAGATGAATGAATTAAAAGAAAATATTCATAACCGCATTATTCAAAATTTTACTTGGAAACAGACTGCAAAAGCAATAGAAAAGGAGTTAGAAAATGAAAGATAATAATAAAGTAATAAATGTATGTATAATAGGTGGAGGAAATATTTCTAATACAAGACATATTCCTGCCTTAAGAAAATTAAAAAATGTAAATATAGTAGGAGTAATTAGTGATGTTCAAGGTAAACTTGATTCAACATGTGAAAAACACAATATAAAACATGGACTTTTAGTAAATGACCCTAAAAATGATATAGAAAAAGTAAGAAAATGTGATTGGTTTAAAGAGGTAGATGCTGTAGTAATTGGGACACCACCACAACAGCATTATCCACTTGCTAAAATGGCTCTTACTCTAAAGAAAGATGTATTAGTAGAAAAACCTATGACAATGAATGTTAAGGAAGCTGATGAATTAATCAAATTAGCAAAACAAAATAATTTGATCTTTAATGTAGTTCATAACTTCAATTATACAAGTGGTATGAAGAAAATTAATAAGATAATCGAAGAGAAAAAATACGGTGAAATTGTATCTATTACTGAAGTTCAATTTACTAATAGGGATAGACGTTTACCAAGTTGGTATAATGAGCTTCCATTGGGCCTTTTTTATGATGAAGCAGCTCACTTTATTTATTTGCTAAAACGTCATGGAGGAACTTTAAAAATAGAAAATGTTCATGCAATTTATAATAAAGATAAAAAAGATGCTACACCTAGAATGTTAAGTGTAGATGCAATAGCTGGTAAAGTTCCTGTTCATATGTTTTTAAATTTTAACTCTCCAGTTTGTGAGTGGAACTATGTAATTAATTTTGAGAAAAGGATAATTAATTATGATTTGTTCAGAGATATTATAGTTGATCTTCCAACAGACAATGAACATTATAGTAAAGATATTTTGAAAAATGATTTGTCTAAAACATTTCAATATTGGGGACGGTTTATAAAAAATGGTTT
The DNA here is from genome assembly GCA_944331935.1 of uncultured Bacilli bacterium. Lineage (GTDB taxonomy): Bacteria > Bacillota_I > Bacilli_A > RF39 > UBA660 > Onthousia. The sequence goes on from CALVIV010000011.1 coordinate 16,946, forward strand.
TAAAATGATTACAGGTAATTTATTATATGGTCATGAAGATATTTTAGAGAAATTTATTAATGCAGTAAGAACTAGAGAAGTAGATGAATATATGAGTGGTGAAGCAGGGAGAAGTACAGTAGAATCAATGAATGAAATAGTAGAAAAGGCTAATAAGAGATAATGAATTGGATTTATGTTATATTTTATGTAATTTTTTCCGTTAGTGGTTCTACACTTTTAAAATTTGGTTCTTCTGAATCTGCTAAGGCATTATTTACATTACCAATTGTGAATATGCCTATTTCTCTTTTAACTTTTTTAGGCTTTGGCCTTTATGCTTTAAGTTTCTTCTTTTATACTGTTTTACTTAGTAAATATGATTTATCTATTATTTCGCCATTAACAGTTGGTTTAGTATATGTTCTTTTAATGATTACTGCTTTTGTTTTCTTTAAAGAACAGTTAACTGTTTGTAAATTAACAGGTTCATCTTTAATACTTTTAGGTATTTTGATGATAATTATAAAAAAATAAGGAGAGTTTTTATGCTTGAGGTTAAACATATTACAAAATATTATGGAAATAATAGGGCAGTTAATGATCTGTCATTTACTGTTAATGATGGAGAAATCTTTGGCTTACTTGGTGAGAATGGAGCTGGTAAAACTACTACTTTTAGAATTATTATGGGCTTAATTGAAGCTAGCAGTGGTGAAGTTTTACTTGATGGTAAGAAAATTGATTATAACTTAACAGATAAAATAGGTTTTGTTACAGAAGAAAGAAGCTTACTTACGAAACTTACAGTCTTAGAACAACTTACCTTTTATGGAGTTTTAAAAGGACTAGATGAGAGGACTATTGAAAAAGATATTGATAAATGGTTAGAGAAGTTTTCTATTGCTAGTTATAAAAATAGAAAGATTAAAGAGTTATCTAAAGGTAATCAACAAAAGATTCAGTTTATTTCTGCAATTATTAATCATCCTAAACTATTAATATTAGATGAACCTTTTACAGGGCTTGATCCTATCAATGTTAAATTGATGAAAGATGCTATATATGATTTACAAAAAGAAGGAACATCTATTATCTTTTCATCACACCAAATGGAATATATTGAAGACTTTTGTGAGAAGCTAGTTATTCTTGTAAAAGGACATCCTGTTGTTAGTGGAATGTTAAAAGATATTAAAGAAGAATTTGGTATTAAAAATATTATGTTAAGAGGAGATGATTTGCCTCTTGAAAAACTTAAGAAAGTTAAAGGTGTAATAAGTGTTTCTAAAGTAAGAGGAGAAATAGAAGTTAAGGTAGAAGATAAGACTGTTGCTCCTAAAATATTTGCTTTAGTTAAAAACTCTAATATTACTAAGTATGATGTAGTAGAACCAACACTTAATGAAATATTTATTGCAAAAGTAGGGGGTATCCATGAATAGAAAATTCCTTTATTTAACCAAAGTAAGTTTAAGAAAAAAGTTTAAAACTAAATGGTTTGTTATTACTAATATAATACTTGCCGTAGCGATAGTACTTTTCTTAAACATTAATTCTATTGTCTCTTTCTTTGGAGGAGATTTTGATAGTAAAACTAATATAATTGTTGTAGATAATGGTACTAATAGTTATAGTTTATTTGAAAAGAATATAGAAAGTTATGCTAGTACAATAAACTCTGATGAAGAAGATGTAAAAGTAACAGTTAAAAAGAGTGAAAAAGATGTTGATAAAATAAAAGATAATCTAAAAGATGATGAGATATTAGTAGAATTAAATAGTGATAGCACAGAATACTTGAAAGCTAAAGTTACTTCTAATAAGAAAATAGATACTTTAACTTATCAAGTATTATCTCAGAGCTTAAATTCTACTAAGACTACTATTGGTATGGCTATTAATAATATAGATGCTACTACATTAAATAATATCTCTAGTCCTGTAACAATAGATAGAGTAGTTCTTAATGAAAGTGATAATGTAGATGAAAATATGGGACTTATTATGAGTAGTGTCTTTCCTACAATCATTTTACCATTCTTTATGTTGACGATGATCTTGATACAGATGGTAGGGGGTGAAATATGTGAAGAGAAAACAACTCGTAGTATGGAAATAATTATATCTAATGTTTCTCCTAAACAACACTTAATGTCTAAGATACTTGCTAGTAATATCTTTGTTATCGTTCAAGGCTTACTTTTAGTTGTTTATGCTGTGGTTGGTCTATTAATAAGTACTAATATGTTAAGTACTGGAATGTCACTACCTAGTGAAGTTACATCTATCTTGGATAGTCTAGTAGCATCTGGTTTTATTGAAAAGTTAATCTATGTAATACCATTAACTTTAATCTTAATAGTTTTATCATTCCTAGCATATTCCATTGTCGCAGGTATTCTTGCTTCTATGACTGTTAATATGGAAGACTTTAGTCAATTACAGACACCTTTGGTATTTCTTTCTTTAGGAGGATATTATTTAGCGATGATGGCTGGTATGTTTAATGGTTCACTTCTTATTAGAATACTTTCATATGTACCATTCTTATCATCATTTGTTAGTCCTAGTCTTTATATGATGGGAGAGATAGGTTTAATAGATATAGTTATCTCCATTGTAGTACTTATTATCTTTATCTATTTAATATTACATTTTGGTATTAGAGTATATAAAGTAGGAATACTTAATTATTCTAATGAAAAAGTATGGAGTAAGTTCTTTAAAGCTTTTAAGAGTAAAGATGTATAACTGCTTTAAAAAGTTATTTCGTTTTAACAAAATAACTTGATATAGAAACAGTTAAAGAGAAGACGAGATAAATACATTCGTCTTTTTCTTTATAATTATTTAATTCTGTGATAGACTAATTATAGAAGGATTGATGAAGATGAAGAAAGTTGTAATTATAGGTTGTGGTAATGTAGGACTTGAGTATTTAAAGAAAATGTGTATGACTGATATCTCTTTAGATATAAGTTTAATTGATGTAGATGAAGAGAGACTTGAAGGAGAGATACTTGATTTAGAACAATCTTTAGTCTATAGAAATAGTAATATCAATATAAAACTTGGTGATTATAGTGACTGTGATAATGCTGACATAGTTGTAATAACTGCGGGTGTTCCACAGTCTACAAAGGATAGAATGAGTGATTTAGAGAAAGCGAATGAGATAGTAGTTGATATTACTAATAAGTTAAGAGATACATCTTTTAAAGGTATTGTTTTAGTCGCTTGTAACCCTTTAGATGTTATAACAGAGTTAATCGCTCATTATACAGATTATCCTTATAATAGAGTAATAGGTACGGGAACAATGTTAGATACAGCAAGATTAAAGTCATTAATCAGTAAAAAGATTAAAGTTAAACCTAATGATATAAATGTCTATGTTTTAGGAGAACATGGTAATAGTCAGTTTGTCGCTTGGAGTAATGCTAATATAGGGTTAGAAAATATAAGCCATTTTTTATCACTTGATGATAAAGAAGAATTAGAAGATGAGACTAGACATATGGGTGGTGTTATAGTTAAACATAAAGGTTATACTAGTGATGGAGTAGCATCCTGTCTTTTAGAACTTACCTTATGTATTCTTAATGACTTAAAGAAAGTATATCCAGTATCAAATTATAATACTACTTATGATGTATATATATCTACCCCTTGTGTTATAGGTAAAAAAGGAATAGAGAAAGTTATTAATATAAAATTAACTGAGGAAGAAGAAGAAAAATTGGAAAGTAGTGCTGAAGTAATCAGTGAAGCACTTGATAAAATATTACCAAAAGAGTTGTATTAGGAGGTATTAGTTATGGGTAATTATTTATTTTTAGTAGTTATATTCTTATTTATGGCGATTGAAGCAGTTTGTGCATATAAGTTTTTTAGATTTAAGAAAATAAAGTTAGGTATATTTTCAACAATATATTTTCTTATTACTTTAATCCTTACTTTAAGTTTTTTTGGAAGCCGTGATGTAGTAGTAGAAAATGAAGTAGAGAGTCTTATTAATGGAATTACAGATATTAATCTTTTTGCAATCTTAATACTTATTCTTAATATAGGTATGATAGTAATTAGTACTATTAGTTATGTTAAAGTAATGAAATTAAGTAGAGAGTTAAAAAATAATAAGAAGTGATTATAATTAAAAAACTATAGAAAAGAAGAGAAAGACTTATAAAATATCTTCCTCTTCTGTTTTTTTATCATCAATTGTTATAACTTTTGGAATCATTTCTTCTTTAGAATGTGGTATTTGCATATCACTTTTTTTATTTTCTTCAACATCTACATCTTTTGATATTTCTTCTTTCTTTTCGTCATTATACTCAATACCTCTTATTTTACAATAGACATCTAAATCATCATCAACATCTACTATTTTATAGATTTCATCAAAAGAGGTAGAGCCATCTAATACTTTCATTAGTCCATCTTGTAATAAAGTAATAACATCAGAAGTGTAAACCATTCTATTCAAATCTTCTTTCTCTAGATTTTCTTCATTTAGAGCATTTCTAATTTCATCATTGATCATTAATACCTCTTGAATAGCAATACGACCACGATATCCTTTATTACATTTATCACAACCCTTAGGATTAGCATTGTATATTTCATCTACATCTTTATCTAAAGCTAGTTTAAAGACTTTTTTCTGATATGGTGTAGTTTTCTCTTTAATATGACAATGTGGACATACCATTTTGGCAAGTTTCTGAGAAATAATACCTGTTAGGGCACTTGATAATAAATATCTTTCTACATTCATATCAAGTAATCTTTCAATAGTACTTAGTGAGTTATTAGTATGGATTGTCGATAACACTAAGTGACCTGTGATAGAAGCACGTACAGCAATTTTAGCCGTTTCACTATCACGAATCTCTCCAATAAGAATAACGTTAGGGTCTTGTCTTAAAATAGATCTTAAGACAGTAGCAAAGTCAAGTCCTATCTCACTATTTACTTGGACTTGATTTAAGCCTTCTAGATTCATTTCTATTGGATCTTCAACTGTAATTATGTTTGTCTCTTTTTTGTTTAATACTTGTAAAATTGAGTAAACTGTTGTACTTTTACCAGAACCTGTCGCTCCAGTTATTAAAATAATACCATTAGGTTCAGCGATCATTTTTTGTAACTTTTTAAAGTTATCATCATTAAAACCAAGAGATTCTATTCCTTCTAAGCTTCTAGAATAATCAAGAATACGAATAACACATTTCTCTCCTTCATTAGTAGGTAGGGTAGATACACGAGTTTCTAGATTAATACCTTTAATGGTTCCTTTTATAGAACCATCTTGGGGAAGTCTACTTTCAGTAATATTCATGTTGGCAATAAGCTTTATTCTTGTTATTAAATTTCTTTCATAAATCTTAGGTATTTCTGTATAATCCCTTAAATCTCCATCTATTCTAAATCTTACCATTAAAGAATTTTCTCTAGGATCAAAGTGAATATCACTAGCACCTGCTTCTGATGCCTTAGCAATAATATCATCTACGACATTAACAATAGGTGTTTTAGTCATATCATACGTTACCAAAAGTATCAACCCCTTTACTTTCTTTTATTCTTTTACTATAATATATTATATAGTAAGAATGACTTAATTACAAGAGGGAGCTTAAAATGAAAGAGAAAAAAGTGTTAAATAAGAAGGGATTTATGCTAGTAGAAACTTTAATAGTTGGTGTTTTTATTATGGGAATTTTTTCATTGCTTTATACTAATTTTTTCCCTCTAATTGGAGAATATGAAAGATATAAAGATTATGATACAGTAGAATCTACTTATATTGCTCATTGGGCTCGGATGATAGCTTTAAAAGGACTCCCCGAAACAAGTTATACAACAGCTAGAAATAAAGGATACTTAGATATAACAGATTGTTCTTTGTATACTGCCTCTGATGGACAACAAAACTGTGCAGCATTTGAAACTATGAATAACGTTTCTAAAGTTTATCTAACATCATACTCTGTAATTAATTTTAAGAATTTTGTCAAAGATAATAATAGTTTTAGTAGAAGTTTTAGAGAATATATTTCATATTTACCTACTTATAGTAAAAATACAAGTAAAACACCTTCAACAGGATATTATAGAGTTATAGTTGAATATGTTTCAGATGATACATATAAATATGGTAATATTGAAGTATATAAAGGGTAGGTGATAATTTATGTTAAATAAAAGAGGGTTAACATCTGTTGAGTTATTAGTGTGTTTTGTTATTGTCTCAACTATAGTTGTTAGTATGTATAATTTAATATTAAGTTATCGCAATAAAGAACAAATAGAAGAGATTAATAATGAAGTTATTTCTTTTAGTAATACTCTACAAAGAGACATTCAAGAAGATTTTATTAAAGGTCATTTAGTTAATGTAGCTAATGTAAGTTCAAATGGATACAGAGCAACTTTTACCTTTGCTAATCCTAGTACTTATCAAACAACTCTTAATATAAAACCAGATGATGGTATTATTAGTTATACAAAAAATGGTAATACAACTGATTATAAAATACCAAGTATTGCAGACTTAATGCTAAGCCCTGATTCTAAAATTGAGTATTTTCCTGCTACTAATGGTTATGTAAAAATTACCATAATTTTAACTCATCCAAATTTTGAAGATGAGACATATTCCTTTATGATAAATTGTCCAGTTAATTATGTTTATTAGAATAAAATGTAAAGAAGAGAAGCGATGGAAGTTTGAATTATTCTCCCTAAAAAGAAGTATTTATAGTCTATATCTACTTCTTTTATGTTATTTAGGACTTGTAAATGAACTGAAAAACTGCCGAAGGTTATAAAGGTTAGTACAAGTAAGCCTTTTATGTAATTAGTAGTATCAATTGTATTTACTAGACTAATACCACTAGTCATATCAAGAATACCTGTAATTATTGTTTTAAAAAAAGGATTTAGGGAAAGAGTACTTGTAAGTAATTTACTAAAGAACATAAAGAAAGTAATACTTCCTAGCATAAATAAAAGGACTTTAATCGCATCATTTATCGCTTTAGGAAGTGCTTCTAAAAAAGACTTGTTTTGATGATTATTTATTATTTTAGAAGAAATAATTTCTTTAGGCCTTAGGATAATACCAAGTATTAGGTTAGATAGTATCTGAATGATTAATATTTTATATGCAAGAGATAGACTATTTAAGATAAGACCACAAGTTCCTAGAACAAAAAGGGGATTGGCGAAGTGGGTAAAGGTTAAGAGGTAATTCGCAGTATCTTTAGAAATGCTTTTAGTCTTTAGACTTTCTACAATATATTTAGAGCCACTAGGAAAACCTGATATAAGACTAACTAAAATAATAAAAGAACTATTACCTTCAACATGAAATATCTTTCTTATTAGGGGATTTAATTTTATGCTTATTTTAGTAGCAAGTCCTAGTTCTAAAAGAAGTGATGCAAGGACAAAGAAGGGGAATATAGAAGGAAAGAGTTTTGTTTTAAAAATATTAATACTACTAATACCACTTTCTATAATTAGGGAAGGGTTAATAAAAATACCTAAGTAGAGAAATAATATAATAAGTACTGCTAATAATTCTTGATATTTTCTTTTCATAATATTACCTTCTTTGATATAATTTAATAGTAAAGGAATGATGATATGCTTAATAAAGTTTATTTAAGATTAAAAAAAATTATGAAAGATTACTATAAAACTATTATATTTCTAGTGATATGTTACTTTGTTTTTACCTTCCCTTTGCCTTATTATATATATGCTGGCGGAGGTACTATTAATATTGATGATAGAGTAGTAATAGATGGGGATAAAGATAAGAGTAAAGGTTCTCTTAACTTTGCTTATGTAAAAGAATTAGAAGGTAATGTGGCATCATTCATATTAGGTAATATTATTCCTGGCTATGATATAGAGAAGCAAGAAGATGTAGAGTTAAATGAAGATGAGACGAGTGAAGATATTATGTTTAGAAATAAAATATACTTAGAAAATGCTAATCAAACTGCTATCATGCTAGCATATAAGAAAGCAGGAAAAGAGGTTAGGATAAAGAATGAACACTTTTATATTATTTATGTAGAAGACAAAGAAGAAGATGGTCTAAGAGTAGGAGATGAACTTCTAAAAGTAAATGGTAAGGAAATAGAAAATGTAGAAGATTACACTAATGAGATACAGAATCATGAAGTAGGAGAGAAGATTAAGGTAACAGTTAAAAGAGATGATAAAGAAAAAGATGTAATGGCAACAGTTAAAGAAGGAGATGATTATAAAGTAACAGGTGTTTCTGTTAGTACTATTTATGAATATAAGACTAATCCTAAAGTAGAACTTAACTTTAAAGAAAGTGAAGGTGGTCCTAGTGGAGGCTTGATGTTAACTCTTGCAATATATGATAAATTAACTAAAGGGGACTTAACTAATGGTTTAAAGATAGTTGGAACAGGTACTATAAGTAGTGATGGTACTGTTGGGGAGATTGGTGGTGTTAAATATAAGTTAAATGGAGCGGTAAAAGCCAAGGCTGACTTGTTTTTGGTACCTAAAGGTGATAATTATAAAGAAGCTTTAAAAGAAAAAGAAGAACATGATTATGATATTGAAATTAAGGCGATAGGAACTTTTGATGAAGCGATGGAGTATTTAGAAAATATGAATTCTTAAAAAGTGTTCATTTGGTAGACAAAAAGAAAAGAGATAAGTTATTTTGCTTATCTCTTTATTCAGTTGGTTGTTTAGGAGTTTCAACTGTAGTATCATCTTTGGGAGGATTTACTATAGGATCTTTAGGTTCTTCTTTTGTTGGCTCTTCAGGTTCTGTTGGAACTTTATCTGGCTCTTTAGGTTCAGTACTTGGTGATGTTGGTTGAGTAGTTGTAGTGTTATTGCTACTACTACTATTATTGTTTTCAGCTTCACTAGAACTACTTCCTCCAGATAATGTTAATACAACACTACCACTTATTAAATCAAGTCTTTTATTAGCAGGATAACTTTGACTAACTACATAGCCTCCTGCATTAGGATTACTAAAACTGATTTTAATTCCATGAGCATTGGCATAACTTTGGGCTGCTGCCTCACTATCTCCTGTAAAATCTGGTAATAAATCATAAGTAAATGCTGTTTTGTAAGGACCAGTTCCTGTTACAGTTTTCTCATAATCTTCATCATTAATAGAGAAGGAGAATTCTTTAATCATATCAGGTTCCTGTTCACCAAGATTTATTTTCATTGCCTTTATAATATCATCACGACTCTTAGTATTTGGAACATAGTCCCATAAAACCATTCTACTTCTCTCATCATAAATCATTTGACCAGTACCATCTAAATATAATTGTTCAATGTTAATAAGGTCAGCATCATCTTTTTGTAAGGCATTACTCATTATATCTTTAGCAATGTCATAGAAAGATAAAATTTGTTGTTCTGTAAAGTTAGTATCAAGATTATTAGTAATAGTATTTAAAACATCCATAACTTGATTAATACTTTTCATATCTTTAACTTTATTTAATATACCTTGAATTACTAATTGTTGATTTAATCCTCTGTCTAAGTCTCCTGCAGCAAGTTGTTTTCTGTTTCTTGCAAGGACTAGGGCTTGTTCACCATTTAAAGTTTGAACTCCTGCATTTATACAAACTTGTCCTTCACGGTTAGAGTTATCTGTACATAAGTCTTGAGGAACATCAACGGTAATACCTCCTAGAGTATCAACTAAACTAACTAAACCTTTAAAATTAATCTTAGCATAATAATCAATTGTAACATCAAAATAATTTTCAATCGTATCCATCATACAGTCAGTACCATAGGCAGCGGCATGAGTTATTTTATTTTCAGGAGTACCACTCCAACAAGCGATAGGAACATAACTATCTCTTGGAATACTTAACATAGTTGCATTTAGAGTATTAGGATTGAATGTAACTAGTATTAAACTATCACCATTGGCAACAGTGTTTTTAGATAAACCTTCTTCGGCAGAGTCAACTCCCATTAGAAGAATTGTAAATGGTTCTGTTACAGATTTACCTTTAGATGAACTTCTGTTACTAGTACTTGCTTTTTTCATCTTTTTCTCTTGTGTTAAGATTATTCTTGTATCATCTTTTATGTTCTCATACGTTTCCATACTTGTAAACATAGATGGATAATCAGTTGGAACAAAGATTGAATCTACTTCACCAGCATATAAATCAGCCATGGCTGTAAAGTAATCATCATATTTTACTATTTCATTGTCATCTTTTAGATTGTTTTCTTTAATAACTTCATTAGGAATAATATTTCCTTCTGGTGATGTTTTATCAGAAAGTATTCCAATAGTGTTATCTTTTAAGTCCTTTACATCTTCTATTTCACTACTACTTGCAACTATTAGGCTACTAGAATAAGTGACTGTCTCTCTATTAATACTAGATAAAGTTCCATAAGCATACATTATTAAGCCACTAATCGCACAGTTTATAAGTAAATAGAGTATTAAAAAGAAGGTAAGAAGCCTTGCTTTTTTTTCTTTATGTCGTCTTTTAGATCTAACTTTAAAAATAATAACTAAGTCTAAGACAACAAATACTCCTATAACGATATATCTAATTACTTCTTCAACTGGTCCTAATAATAAGATGTTATAAATAGCGAATAGATTAGTCAGTATTACAAGAATACTGAGTATCGCTAGCCATAATCTACATTTTTTCTTTTTCTTATCTTTTTTTTCTTCAGTTTTCTCTTTATTCTTTCTCATCGAATGACCTCCACGTTAAACATAAAACTATACCCTATCATTATAGACTATTATTTCTTATCTTTCAACCACTGTACTTTTGTTTGTATTGTAAAGTTGACGGTTATTTATAGCATTTTAAGAGAAATTTGTCTAATATTCTGTTATAATGTAGTTAGAAGGATAGGAGTTGGTAGTATATGAAGAAACTTTTTTGTATTTCATTAATCTTTATTATGCTTTTTACTTTTATTCCTAATGTTAATGCAAGTAGTTATATAGTACTAAATACTAATAAATATTTTAGAGTAGTACCAGGAGGAGATTTTGTAGATGGTATTACGGATGGAGTTTTACTTGCAGGTACGAAAGTAGATTTAATTAGTAAAGATGGTGGCAGTGGTCATAGTTGTAAAAACCCTTGGTATAAGGTTAGTTATAATGGAAAAGAAGGCTATATTTGTTCAAGTGACCAGGTAGTTATAGATGTCGCTGATGTTGACCTTAATGGAGACTTTGAAAAAGAGATGATTAGTAAGGGCTTTACAGAGAGCTATTTACCTTATTTAAAGGCACTCTATGAGAAACATCCTAATTGGAATTTTAAGGCAGTGAGAACTAATATTGATTTTGATACTGCTGTTACTAATGAGAGTTATGGGGAGATTAGTTTAGTAGATGGAACTGATGAGAGCTTAAGAAGTAAAGAATGGCCATATTATCAAAATGGTGTTTTTAGTCAGATAGAACCAGGTTGGTATGTGGCTAGTAGAGATACTGTATCATATTATTTAGACCCTAGAAACTTTTTATCTGAAGAATATATCTTTATGTTTGAAGATATTAAATATAATGCTTCTATTCATACAGAAGATGCGGTTAGAGGAGTTACTAAGGGAACATTTTTAAATACTAATGAATACTTAGATATTTTAATGAAAACGGCAAGAACATATAATGTTAGTCCAGTATACCTTGCTAGTAGAATTAGACAAGAAAAAGGCTCAAGTGATAGTATTTCTACTACAGGAGAAGCTTTTACTTATGAAGTTGATAATAATTGTTTAAATAATTTAGGTTATGCTAGTAATCCTAATGATTGGAATGCACTTAACTCTTGTGGCAATGGTAAAACTTATAGTGGCATTTATAATTACTTTAATATTGGTGCCTATGGTTCTTATAAGTCTCCCCAAATTAGAGGTTTGATTTGGGCTAATGGAGGAATAGATGCTTCAGTTCATGAATATGGAAGGCCTTGGAATAGTAAAGAAAAAGCGATTATGGGTGGTGCTTTCTATATTGTAGGTGCTTATGTAAATAATGGTCAAAACACTTTATATTATCAAAAGTTTAATGTCGCACCTGATGCTTTCTATCCTACTTATACCCATCAGTATATGACTAATATAAGAGCTGCTTCAAGTGAAGCTTATAGTACTTATAAGAGTTATAGAGATAATAGCTTGTTAGGAAATAGTTATGAGTTTTTAATACCAGTTTATAATAATATGCCTAATGATAATGAAGTAATACTTCCAGATGATGAAGATAAGGAAGAAGAAATAGTTACAACACCTAATATTGATGTAAATACAGGTGTGGTTGGAGCAGGCTTTAAGATAGATGGTGATGTTATTTCTAATATTTCCTTTAATACTAATGTTGATGTAATTAATAGTAAGTTAAGTAGTGTTAATGCTAATTTGAAAGTTACTAGTTATTTAGATAGATATGGAAACAAAGCTAGTGGTAATGTTGGTACAGGGGATACTTTAGTAATTACTAATGGTTCTACTACGAAGTCTTATAAAGTAGTTATCTATGGTGATAATAATGGTGATGGTAAAGTTAGTATTCTTGATTTACTTAGAGTACAAAAAGACATTTTAGGAAGTAGTAGTCTATCTACTTATGATAAAAAAGCTAGTGATACTAATAGAGATGGTAAGATTGATGTTGTTGACTTATTAAGAGTTCAAAAACAATTACTAGGAAATAATGTTATAGAACAGGGATGATGCTTTATGAAGAAAATATTATTTATATTAGGACTTAGCTTCCTTTTCTTTTGCCCATCTGTTGTTGATGCTGCTTCAATCTCAGTAGCAGGGACAACATCAACGGGGACAGTTGGAGGTAATATTACAGTAGGAGTTACTATAAGTGAAGCGAGTGGACTAGGTAGTTGGGAATATAGTCTAGATTATGATAGTAGTAAACTACAACTTTTAAGTGGTAATACTCATGTCGTTGGTTATGTAGATAGAGAAGGACAAACTAGTCAAAGTTATACTTATACTTTTAGAGTTAAAGGTACTGGTTCTACTACTATATCTGTTGTTAATACCGCTATCGCTTCTTGGAATGAAGTAGTTACTAGTCCAACTGATAGTACAACAATTAATTTAATTAGTCGTGGGGAAGTAGAGAAAAACTATAGTAGTGACAATAATCTTGCTAGTCTAGAAGTAGAAGGTTATACACTCAGTCCAGAGTTTAATAAAAATACTACTAATTATAAAGTAGAAGTAGATAGTGATACTACTAGTGTTAATGTTAAAGCGACGGCAAATGATAGTAAGGCCAGAGTTAGTGGTATTGGTGATATAGAAGTAGGAGAAGGTGCTAATACTATAAATGTGGTGGTAGAAGCTGAAAATGGTTCTACTAAGACTTATACAATAGTTGTTAATGTTAAAGAAAAAGACCCTATTAATGTAAAAGTAGATAAAGAAGATTTAAGTGTAGTTAGAAAAAGTGATGAGTTAAAAGACTTAGTTAAAGATTATTATGTAGAGACTACTGTTAAAATAAATGATGAAGAAGTTCCTGCTTATAAAATAGAAGCCTTAGACCTTACTTTAGTCGCTTTAAAAGATGATAAAGGTAATATTAAGTTTTATACTTATGATGATGGAAAATATTCTTTATACCAAGAGTTAAGTGGTGGAAATCTTACAATTCATCTTTTAGATAAGGGAAAATATCCTGCTAATTATAAGAAATATACCGTTACTATAGATGGAGAAGAGTATACTGTCTATAAATTAAATAAAAAATCTAAATATTATTTAGTCTATGGCGAGAATGTTGAAACAGGTAAGAAAGGTTTATACTTATATGATAGTGTTGATAAGAGTATCCAAAGATATTATACTGAAGAAGTAGAGAGCCTAAATGATGAGTTAAAGATTAATTCATATATAATAGTTGGTCTTACTTGTTTAATAGTTTTATTATTAATAATTTTCTTAATAGCATTACATACTAAAAATAGTAGTAAAAGAAAGACAAAAAGAGAAATAAAGAAAAGATTAAAACAAGAGAAGAATGATTTCTTAAAAGATTAGGAGTGTAGTTTTATGGAAGCGAAAAGTCATAATAAACATCTAGGTATTTTAATATTTATTGGTTTTTTATTAATTATTATTGGAATTGTTTCTTATATAGTTATTAATTATAATAGTGACCAAACTGAAGTTAAAAGACGAATGGATGAAGTAAGAGAGTCTTATAAGACTTTTAAAACTGATGTAGGGAGCTTTAATAGTATTAGAGAAGATATCTATACTAATGTTATTACTGATAATATGTATTATCAAACTTTAAAAGATAATGATGCTAGTTATAAAGAGATATTTAATAATTATAAGGATAGTTTAGAGAAAATTGATAAAGATTATAATGGAGTAAAAGATAAATGTATTAATGTTTTACATCCTGAAGCGGATGTTAATAATAAGTGTGAAGCGATTATTTCTTCTTATGAAGAGGTAGTTAATACTTATGTAAGTGATGTTAATAGTTATAATAATTTAATTACTTCTTATAATAAATGGTTAACTGATACTAATAGTAGTGATACTAAATTAGAAAAGATAAAGTTAGATAGAGATTATCTAGATATAAATGGTGATAGAGAGTATAATGGTAAAAAAGAAGTAGAAAAAGAAATAAGTGATGAAGAAGAGAATAATACAGGAGTGGTACCTGATGAATAGAAATGACTTAGATAAGACAATTTTAATGCCTAGTATTGCTAGTGAAATAAAAAAAGAAAAAAGAAAAGATAAAAAGTTAATTACAAAGATAATAATCGCTTTGTTTATAATAGGAAGTTCTCTTTCTTTATTTCTTTTTTATGGACCGATAAGTGGCTTTCGTAACTTTTGGATAACTTCAGCGATGACTTCTATGTCTCATCAATATCTTGCTACTTGGTTTTATAATGATGATGTTATTAATGAAGTACTATCTAATAATCATATAATTGAAGTGGATGAAAATACTAATCCGGATTTAATTAATTTTAAAGATTATGATACTAATGCTAAGATTTATAAAAATGAATATGAAAAACAAATTTTAACAAAAGACCCAGAAAATGATTTATATAAAGTTATTGAAGTTAGTGGTAGTGGCTATCAAGGTTATTTAGTAGCGATATATGACCCGTCTCGTGTTTCTATTGCGACAACGGCTTATCTTGGTAAAAGAGGAGAAGCGATTACTACAGTTGCAAAGAGAGAAAATGCTATTATTGCTATTAATGCTGGTGGTTTTTATGACCCTGATTGGAATAGTAATGGGGCTCTTCCTCATGGAACAGTTATCCAAAATGGAAAGATTGTAAGTGATTTTGAAGATGCAAAGATGGGTGGAGGCTTTGTTGGCTTTACTAAAGATAATAAACTAGTACTTGGTAAGATGAGTGCTGATGAGGCTCTTGCTATGGGGATGAGGGATGCTATTGAGTTTGGACCTTTCTTAATCGTAAATGGTAAGAGTAGTTTTGTTAAAGGTAATGGTGGTTGGGGTATTGCTCCTCGTACTGCTATTGGTCAAAGAGAAGATGGTATAGTCTTATTCTTAGTAATTAATGGACGTCTTGCTACATCTATTGGTGCAGATATGGGGGACTTAACAGAGATAATGGAAAACTATGGTGCTTTTAATGCTGCTAATATGGATGGAGGTAGCTCTAGTGCTTTAGTTATCAATAATGAGATTATCAATACACCAGTTGCCGGTGGTAAAGATGGTCTTAGAGATATACCAACATTTTGGATAGTTAAGTAAATTAACTATTCTTTATGCAGGAATGGCGGAATAGGTAGACGCACTACTTTGAGGGGGTAGTGATTAGTTAATCGTGCGAGTTCGAGTCTCGTTTCCTGCACCATTTTAGAAATTTACTGGGACTTTTAAGTTTTATTATATTTTGATATTAGTGGAGAGAGCAATAAGTTGCCGAAAAGTGTTCGAATGGATGAAAAATAAATTTGACAAAAAAGCTTTTTTTTGCTATGATTTACTCGTGAGCACTGGAGTGGACTAAGGTCTTCCAGTCTTTTTTGTATATTTTTTAATATTTTGAATATATTATTAATGTGGGAATATAATTTCCCCTAAGTGAGCACACAAAAGATTTTTCTTTTGTGTCTTTTCTGCTATAATGTTTTATAGGTGATGTGTAATGGCAGAAAAAACATTTTTAACTATTGATGAGCTAATAACCAATATTAAATTAAAAAAAATTAATATAAAAAATGAAGATAATGTTAGAAATATTTTAGAAACTAATAATTATTATTTTATTATGGGGTATAAATTTGCCTTTAAAAATATTGATGGTACTTATAAAGAAAATACTTCTTTTGAAGATATTTATTCATTATACTTGTTTGATAAAATGTTGAAATTAGTTATTTTAGATCCTATTCTTGAAATAGAGCAAAAACTTAAAACTATATATATAAATAATTATAGTTTTAGATATGGATTTAAAGTAAATGATATATTAGATAAAAATAATTATGATTTATCAAATAATTATTTAGATAATACATTATCAAATTTAAATAAACAGTTAAATGATTTTGGTAATAAAAATAAAGCAGTAATGTTTTATAGAAATAATCACTCATTTATTCCTCTGTGGGTATATATGAAAATATTATCATTTGGTATGATTCGTGATATGTTTTATGTATCAAAATCTAACGATAAAGATTATATGAAAAACAAATTAACTAGCGAGAACATCAATAGTAGTGAAACTGCTAATATGTTAAGATTACTTGTTAGAGTGAGAAATATTTGTTGCCATGATGATATATTATTATCATTTGTAGATGATAAATTAGGCATAAAAACTACAAAATATCATAAAGAATTTAACTTAAAGAAAGATAGAAATACCAACATTATTCAAGGAAAAAAAGATTTGCTTGCTATTTTAATCTCTATAAAGTTTTTTTCTACTCGCAAGAAGTTTAATGTTTTAATAGATAATTTATCAAAATTAATAAATGAGTATGACAAGAAAATTGGTTCATTAAATAGAAAGCAATTATTGTCAATAATGCATTTGCCAGAAGATTTTGAAATATTAAAAAAATTATAATCAAAATATAAATTCATAGTAAAATAAATGTATAATTGATATATTTATTTGCTATATTTTTAACTAAAGGAAATGGTAAAAATACAATATATGTTTTAAAATGAATGATTAAATGTGAAAGTTAATCAATTTATTATTTTACCAACTATGGTATAGTATAAATGTTAATGGCGATGGTGTGTCTTCGGATCCCATCTATGCAAGTTAGATGCGTCTAGTTTGCTTTTTATTTTTAGTTTTTATGACAAAAGTGGTCGAAAAGTGGTCGAAAAGTGGTCGAAAAGTGGTCGAAAGGTTGCTGAAAAGAATTGATAATTTTAAATATAAAGAAAAAAGCATAAGAGATACTATACTTTTTATGTAATAATTTGTAATTATTTATTTTAAAGCTTCATTTCATAAAAATGATTATGGTAATGCCTAATAGTATATTTTATTTTTTTCTTGGCTTTAAAACTTTAGCAGTGCCTTTATTTGTAGTTGCTAAATTTCCTTGTTTTTTTAAACCTAATGTTTGATAAAAGATTTCTTCCATTTTATCAGGGCTATCTACTATTTCGTTTTCTTTGTAATAAGTTATTAGTTTACTGATAGCATCTTCTATTGTATTAAATTCCTCATATTCAAATTTTGATGCTCTATCGATAACATAAAATTTAAAGATGTCATCTGTTTCTTCTAAACAGATATCACCCAATCCAAAATTAATACTTGGTCCTAAATATGGTAAATATTGTATAGTTAATTCTTTTTTTAATCGTTTATAAATAATATCATTATTTTCATTTGTAAAATATTTTCTTTTAGAGTTGTTATTACCAATAGTATTATCAAAAGATTCATTTATTATTTTTTTCATAAAAGCTTTCATTCCTTTCTTCTTTGATATTATATTATAACAGAGATTTCATATTTGTAAACTTTTTATTTTCTGTACTTTTCCGGATAAATTTATGGTTATTTCCAGTTATTTTAATCAAATTATAAAAGATATAATTGTTAATTTTTTCCAATTGATTAAAACCACTTTTCACGAATAAATGTTCGTGATAAAATAATTATGGTGAGTTAGATGGAAAAGGTATATAGTTGTATTGATTTAAAGAGTTTTTATGCATCAGTAGAATGTGTAGAAAGAGGACTTAATCCCTTAAAAACTAATCTTGTTGTTGCCGATAAATCTAGAACAGAAAAGACAATTTGTTTAGCGGTAAGTCCATCTTTAAAACAGTATGGTATTCCTGGAAGGGCAAGATTATTTGAAGTTTTAAGTAAAGTAAAAGAGATTAATAAAAAAAGAAGAAAAGAAAATGGTTATAAAAAGTTTAGTGGTAAATCTGTTAATGATGATATCTTAAAGAAAGATAAGACTAAAGAATTAGATTTAATTATCGCTCCTCCTAGAATGGCTCATTATATTGACTATTCTGCTAAAATATATAATATCTATTTAAAGTACATTGCTAAAGAAGATATATTTGTTTATTCTATTGATGAAGTCTTTATGGATATAACTAATTACTTAAAGTACTATAAACTATCTCCTAAAGACTTAATTACAAAAATAATTAAAGATGTTTATGATACAACGGGTATTACAGCGGCAGGGGGAATTGGCACTAACTTATTTCTTGCTAAAGTTGCTATGGATGTAGTAGCAAAACACATCACACCTAATAAGTTTGGAGTAAGAATTGCCGAACTTAATGAAATGTCTTATAGAAAAATGTTATGGAATCATGTGCCTATTACAGATATTTGGCGAGTAGGTAAGGGTATTTCTAAAAGATTAGAGAAGTATGGTATGTATACAATGGGTGATGTGGCAAGATGCTCTATTAATAATGAAGACTTGTTATATAAATTATTTGGAGTTAATGCTGAGCTTTTAATAGACCATGCTTGGGGTTATGAGCCTTGTACAATAGAATCTATTAAAAACTATAAACCACTTGCTAAAAGCATAAGTTCTGGTCAAGTTTTACAAAGCCCATATTCATATGATAAAGCTAAGTTAATAGTAAGAGAAATGGCAGAGTTACTAGCTTTAGACCTTGTCTCTAAAAAACTAGTATCAGAACAGTTAGTATTAACTATTGGTTATGATATAGAAAATGTTACTGATGATTATAATGGGAGTGTTACAATAGATTATTATGGACGGGCTATACCCAAACACGCTCATGGAACTATTAATTTAGAGTATAAAACATCATCATCTAAAATAATTACAGAAGCGATGATTAAGTTATATGATGAGATAATAAATCCTAAACTATCTGTTAGAAGAGTTACTATGGCTGCTACAAAGCTAGCAAGTGAAGAGGAAGAAAAAGGTAAAGTTAGATATAGACAGTTAGATTTGTTTTCTAGTCTAGATGATGAAAATAATAAGTTAGATTATGATAGAGAAGTCTTAAAGGAAGAAAATAATCTTCAAAATGCTATGTTAAAGATAAAAGAAAAGTATGGGAAAAATGCTATTTTGAAAGGTATGGATTTAGAAGATGGGGCAACAACAAGGGATAGAAATAGGCAGATAGGAGGACATCATGAATAAGTATGATGATATTATAAATATGCCTCACCACGTATCTAAAATAAGGAAGCCCATGTCTTTACAAAATAGGTCAGCCCAGTTCGCACCTTTTTCAGCTTTAACTGGGTATGATGAGAAGATAAAAGAAGTTGCAAGAGAAACCTCTAGAAAAATAGAACTAGATGAGGGGATAAAATTAATACTAAACGAGAAGTTGTGTCTTATAAAAAATGATATTAAACTAAGACCTAAAGTAACAATTACTTACTTTGTTAGAGATAATAAGAAAAGAGGAGGACATTATAAGACTATAACAGGTAATGTTAAGGTAGTTGATGAAGTGTATAAAAAAATAATTTTAATAGATAATACTATAATATCTTTTGATAATATTATTGATATTAAGTTTTGATTATATATATTTAAAAATATAAGAATTTAAATCCTAAGTCTTTATAAACTTCTGATGCTCTAGGTAGATTTAATAGATTAGCGAATATTAAATTATAAAGTTCATCGAATAAGAAGATGCCACAGATTGTATAACTGAATATTAGAAAGGCTTTTTTAGGCATCTTTTTGGCTAGATAAAAACAAAATGGTACTATTATATACATTAATAGTAAAGCAGAGATTCCAAAGACTAAAACACTTCTTATGCAGACATAACCATTAATACTACCAAAACTTAATATTTCTTTACTATAGTCCCAACACTTTATCTGCATGATATGCTCCATAAAAAATCCTCCAATATATTCAAGTATTCCAGTAGAGATTATACTTACTATAAATACAAAGAGGGGCTTTTTTCTTTTCTTATAAGTTAAAACATATATTAAAATAGCACCCATAGCATAAATATTTATCCAAGGTAAGAAATTACCTCCACGCCAATATATTTCTGTCATTCCACTATTAAAATAATAAAATACTACTTCATAGAGCCAACCAAACATTCCTGATATTACTATTATTAAACAAAATATTCCTAACATAGTTTTTTTATCAAAATTATGATCCTTATTTAAATAATCTTTATACTTCTTCATGACTCTTAACTCCTTTAATAATATTCTATCAAAAAAAGTTATATATTTAAATTGCTTTAAGTTAAATTTGTGATTTATTTTTTAAAATGTCCTATTTTTTTAAGCGCATTTTTAAGTTAAAATGTCCTAATATAATATTCTGAT
>CALVIV010000012.1 GCA_944331935.1 uncultured Bacilli bacterium
CATAAAGAAATCAGTTTTAAATGTATCATAATAATTAAAACTCATATCATCAAATACTCCATCTTTTTTATCTATTGCTTTTTTAAAATCACAACCTAACCAAACTACTTCTTTTGCTTGTAATTGTTTAATAACAAGTTTTTTTAACTCTTCAATAGGAAGATTAAGAAATATAGGTGTTTTTCCTTCTATAACATTATTTAAATATTTAACTACGTAAGTTCTATTAAAAGTTTTATCCTTTGTTGGTACATTAGTAATACATGCATAGTTATTTATATTTATATCAGTATATTCATGATAAAATTCTAAAGGAGTTATTCCCTTAATAATGTGATATTTTTTATCTTTATCTGTATATTCAAAATCAAACTGTTTTGGTGGAACACCATAACAACAAGCTAGTATTCTATAAATATCATCTAAATATAAACTCTTTAAATATTCTAAATTTTCATTGCTAGAAAGTAATCTTGCATTAAACTGCCTTAATTTTCTGTTAAGTAGATGATTCATTTCATCTGGATTAAGACTTTGATATGTATCACTCATTGCTGTTTTAGGAACAAAACCATATTTGTTAATAATATTAGAAAAGAAATCCCAAACTCCACCGTCCTCTATACCTTTTGTTAATAAAAAGTATCTTTCTCTATCATCTGCATCTTTATCTTTAAGTTGGGCTAAACTTTCCATAATATAATTACATTTTTCTAATTTATCATAAAAGGATATATAACTTTGAGAAATTTCAAAATTTTCTAAATCATATTTTTTACATATAGATTCTCTTAATACATTACATCCTGCATATATAAAAGAATTATTCGCATTTTTTTGATTTACAGCCTTTAAAGTATCAAGGTTAATAGAAAAATTAAATAGTAGTTGTCCTTCTCTTTCTTTATTTCTCATAATATCTCTTATATTATTGTTTACAAGGGCACATCTTACTGCTTTATTTTCAATACCTTGTATATAGTTATTACTTATTTCTTCAAGCATTTCTCTTTTTATCTCCATATTATCACCATCCTTTAATAGTATATCTATTATAATGGTTTTAATACGAATTTTAACATGATAAATTTAATAGCCAAATAGTTATGGCTAGAGAATATAAAAGAAGAGCTAGTATTTCAAAATAACTAACTCTTTTTAACTTTACAATATTCTTTAGCTTCTTCTTTTATTTTATCAATATCAAGTCCTAGCTCATTAAAGATATTACTAGGTTCTATAGCACCAATATTTTCTGTTATATATTTCATTTTTACTAAAAAGCTCTCATCATCAGTTACTTTTTCTAATCTTTTATCTGCTAAGTAATTTCCAGTTATATATGAATAAACATCATTAAAATCATAAGGATATTTTATTAGCATATCACAAGTACTATCACACTTGTGATGCATAACAGCTGTAGCATCCATTATATTTATGTTAGTAAGATTTTGATTAATTACTTCTATTAATTCTGTAGGTAAATTATTAATGCGAGTAGTATAATTTAATATTTCCTCTTCTTCTTTTATTTTTTTACCACTTAATATTTTTTTTATGTAACCTAAAATATTTCCTATATCGAAAGAATTATCTAATGTACGAATATCTCTATACTTAATTAAATAATCTATCTCTTCTTTATTAATTTTTTTATCACTTAAATATTTTGTTAAATACCTTTCATAAAAAATAGATGGATATTCACTAAAGAAAGGAGAAGGATAAGCTATTTTTCTATGTAGCATAATAATGTAATGAGCAAACTCATGAAAAAAAGAACGAATATATTTTAAAGTATTAGAATTTTCTAATAAAATATATGGTGTTTCATCATCTAAAACACAACAATTTTCAAGTTTTCCAAATCTTTTTTTATATCTTTCTTTTTCACTATTAGAAAGTTTATCTATTTCTATAATAGTTCCATTAACTTTAACATTTCTATAAATACCTAGCCACTCTAAAGTTGGATCTATTTTTATTAAAAACTCTTCAATAATAGAATTAATCTCTTCATCAGTAATTTTAGTAAACTCTATATCTTCTAGTTTACCAGTGCTCATCAAATTTAGTGATTTTAGCATTATTATAGAACTAAATAGTTCAAAGTTATTCAGTACAAATAAATCCTTGTAATGTCCTTCTTCTAACATATTTTTTATTGTCAATGCTATCAAAACATTAAGTAAGTTATATCGTTCTTTTTCTTTTAGATATTTATATAATATGGTTTTATCATCAGTATCTTTACCAATATGCTCATTATAATCTTTCCTAACACAATTATAAATATTATCTAAAGGTATATCAACATTATTAAGCCTTGCTTCTTCAATAGCATATAAATGTACTACAGGTTCTAATGTATCTGCTTTTTTATCTAAATCGTTAAGATATTCTATAAATTCATTATTTATCTCTTCATCCATTTCAATCACCTGTTTTCTTTAGTGACATATTATAGCCTAAATTAATGTTTATGGCAAGAAAAAATGGCTTATTTGCCATTTTTATAAAACTCTACTCTATTTTTAAATTCATCTATACCAATAATCTTTAATAATTGATATAAATTTGGTGTCTTAACTCTACCAGTAAGTAAATGTCTGATCATTTCACATACATCTCCTATATGTCCTTTATATAAAGTTGGATCTTCTTTATACATTTTAACACTAGGAGCATATCCCATTTCTTCTGCAAGTATTTTAACCTGATTATACCAATCATCTTCACTATTAAAGTCTTGATATATCTCTATATATTTATTGATAACATCATAATCAATTTTCTCATCTATATCTTTATATGTTTCATTTCTATCTTTATAGAATAAATCATTGAAGATATAAGCACTTTCAGTTTTGATATCTTTATAAGTTGCAATATCTTTACGAGGTCTCTTACTATCACGTTCTATATTTAAGAATGAAATTAACTTATCTTTATCTTTAATCATTAAATCATAAAACTCTTCATCATACTTTTTATAATACTTTAAAGCATCATTGTAAATAACATCAGCACTAATTCTTGAAAAATAAGTTCTACAGATATTATTTAACTTCTCCATATCAAATAGTGTTCCACCTGTAGGCATCTTCTTAAATGAGAACTTAAAGTCTTCAATAGATTTATCTTTATTTTGTAAATACCACTCTTCAAAATTAGTATTCGCTAACGTTGCAAGATAAAGTCTAACCCCTTCTTTAGGTATACCTGCTTCTTCATAGAAGCTAACAGCAAATTCTGGGTCTTTTCTCTTACTAAACTTACGGATTTTACCATCTTCTTTTTTTGTAAGAGGTGCATGATGTGCATACTTACATGGTTTAAAACCTAAAACTTGATTAAGTTGTAAATGTTTTGGAAAACTAGGTACCCATTCATCTCCTCTTAAGACATGAGTTGTATGCATTAAATGGTCATCTATAACATGAGCGAAATGATATGTTGGGATACCATCTTTTTTTAGTATTACTTCATCAATATCGTTTTCTGGCAAACTAATATCACCTTTAATTAAATCATGTAAAATTATCTCATTATGAGAATCCCCAGGGGACTTAAGACGAATAACATAACTATCACCATTAGCAAGATGCTCTTTTATTTCATCAAGAGATAAATCTCTATCAACAGCATAGCTTCCATAAATACCAATTTTTTCTTTTCTTAACTCTTGTCCACTTCTTATATCTGCGATTTCTTCTTCACTCATAAAACAAGGATATGCTTTACCTTCACTAACTAATTTTTTAGCATAAGCTTGATATATTTCAGCTCTTTCACTTTGAACATAAGGACCATAGTTACCACCTTTATCTGGTCCTTCATCATAAATGATATCATAAGCTTTAAGTCCATCAAGGATAGCATCAAATGCTCCTTCTTTTTCTCTTTTACTATCAGTATCTTCTACCCTAAGATAAAAAATCCCACCAGTTTGTTTAGCAAGCATAGAATCAAGAAAAGAGCCATATAAACCTCCAACGTGTAAAAAACCTGTTGGAGAAGGTGCAAATCTTGTAACGTAAGCTCCCTCTTTTAAATCTCTAGCAGGATATTTTGCTTCTATCTCATCTACAGTTATCTTAATGTTAGGAAATAATAAATCTGCAAGTTCCTTATTCATCTAAATCACCGTTCCCTTTCATATTTCTTAATTAACAATTTGGATATATCAAATATACAACATTATTTTATAACATATATTTTAATTTTACAAGATACTTACAATGTTTTTTGTAGGGTTTTATTACCCCCTTTAAAATTCCAATGAACACCTTCTTCTTTCGTAATATGATAATTATTATTACAACGTAGGAAATCAACATCCATAGTAGAAACAACGCCACCTTCATAATGTAGATGAACAAGATAAGCGACAATTTTTCCAAGATTATACTTACTAGTAGATGGAACTCCTAAAAAAATAACTGGTTTCCTATATGCCCAAGGAACATCCGTAGTATAAATAAAACCATTATGTAAATGTCCTGACCATAAAACATCATAGATTATATCTAACCATCTTTTTTCTTCACTCATCTCCTGAATTTCATGTAATTTCACTTCTGGACACATTCCACTAACATATAAACGATGCCCAAAATGCATACTAACGTTAGAAAACTTAGTTTTAAAACAATCCCTAGGAATAACAAAAAAGTCAGGATGATATGTATTTAGCGCTCTTAAATCATAAATATATGGTTGGTATTCTTTTTTTATATCTGGATGAAAAAAGCCATGAATATATTCATCATGATTCCCAATAATAGCATAAGTACGCATTTCCCAAGGATATGGCATAGGATAAGATGAAATAAAAGAGTTAAGCTGTAATAACATTTCTTCTAAAGAAAAAGTATTACCTTTTTTTCCCATAAATAAATCTCCCAAATGAAAGCATTTATCAACTTCATTACTAATCGCAAAGTCATATATAGAATCCAATATATGAAAATCCTCAAAATTTGGTTCTCCAATATGAGTATCCGATATAACCATAAAGTACTTATCATTCATATTATCATCCACTGTAAAAGAATAATAATGCCTTGAGTATGAGGAATTATGTAATCGAACATCTTTAATATACGAATAAACTGCTCCCTTATTCCAATAATCATCTCTTTGAATACACCCATTTTGAATAAGTAACTCTGAAATAACGTCAAAAAGATCTTCATCCTCAAACGAAAACTTTTTCGTTTTTAATAAAGATTTTAATTGTAGAATTGTAAGGCCATTAGATTGTTTTAATGCATTATATATAATTCCATATAAGTTTCTTAAATTTTGATAATGTTCATAGGTCACAATCACTCCACCTCGTGAACATATTATAGTAAAACTTGTTTAAAGATGCAATATTTATTAACTATTAAAGCTTATATTTTTTTGTTTTAATTTTATTTTTTTCATATTCATTTATAATAGTTGTTAATACATTTGTATAAGTATCATTATAAAATATTCCAGCACACCTTGTCTTGTGGCCTCCTCCATTGCATTTTTTTGCAATTGATAAAATATCTATACCACTATCAGCAAGCTTTTTAAATTTTATAAAATAATTATTACCTATACCTATAATAAAACAACTTACTGGTTTTTCTTCTGTAGGTGCTACTTTTTCTTGAAATTTATTATGTTTTACTAAAGGAGTAATATCTCCGCTCTCAATAGGTAATAATAACTTATAAATGGCTAAACCTTCAATATTTACTTTCTCTTCTTCTATTTTGCTTAATAAATATTTTTGCTTTGGTGTTAATTCTAGTAAACTTTTATGAGCCTTTAATCTTTCTTTATCTGCTAAAGGCAGTTTACTTACAACTCGCATTGTTTCTTCTGTTGTACCATTTGAAAAAAATGAAGTATCAGATAAAATTCCTAAATATAAATTATAAGCTATATCATTAGAGATAAATATATTTTCATCAATCATTTTTTTGGCAATAATTTCACAAGTTGAAGATGCATTTTTATTGATTAATTGATTTTGCTTAGGTATTTCTAATTCTATCCTATTATCATCATGATGATCTATTAAATATCTATTTTCTATAGGTACACTTTTTAAAATATCAATACCATAAACTCTATCATATTCATTAACATCACACACTAACAAATAATCTAATTTTATTTCTTTCGCTTTTTCAATTGAAATGAATTTCCTTATATTTTTCATTTTTTCTTTTAAATAACTATCTTCTGTTATTAGCACAGGCTCTATATTATTATAATGTTCTTCAATTATTTCTGTCATAGTCATGACACTACATAAAGCATCTAAATCACATTGTTTATGAGTTAAAATTCCAATTTTTTTCATTAGCAAATCCCTCCTTTATTAAAGATAATTTCTTTAACTTTTTCCACTTGTTCATCTAATGTTAAATTAGTACAATCTACCAAAAATAACTTTCCCTCTAACATATCATTTTTCATCATATATTGATAAGTTTCAAAATAAAGTTGATTATATTCATAAGCTTTTTTATCATATTCACTAATAACATCTCTTAGAGCAACTCTGTGTTCCAATTCCTTCTTATCATTATTTACTAAAAAAATAACTTTTTCCTCATGAGTTTTTAAATATTCTTGATAACGTTTTACTCTCTCTTTTAAAGGGATAGTAAACTCCATATATTTAGAAAACATATCCATGGAACGTTCCCTACAAATAATTCCCATGTTAAGTAACTTATCAACAGTTGTGCTTTTCCCTACTGCATCACTTCCTTCAATAACTGTAGAAACAGATAAAATACTCCCTCTATAGATACTACTATTTTCATATATTTCATTACCTGTAACATCAACAAATCCTTTAGGAGCTCGATAATCTGCTAAAGGCTCCACAAAGCTTGCAACTTCAACCATAATCATAGAAACAGGTTCAATAAAACAATCAACATCAATCTCATAGTTTCCATCCTTATAATATTTTCGGATCTTACGAATACTTTTTTTCTCATCGCCTAAGGCTTTCAAGAAATCTTCTTCAGTAATTTCTACAACATCTGTTACTTTATCCATTTTGAGGTTTTTAGTATATTTCATATTTCCATGATCATTATATCTACGATATTTATAGCCATTATGATATGTTTGAACTAATTCATATTCTTCAATTTTCTTCATACTATTCAAATATTTTTCTAACTCATCAAGTCTAGTAGGAATAAATTTTCTCTCTTCATTATTAATTTTTCCAAGCCTTAAAACTACCATATTATCTTTTCCTCCTGAAAATACTCTATAATTTCATCTGTCCCATGAACAGGAATCTCTACTACATTTTCTCTACCATCTATTAATCTAGAAAAAACAATAGGATACCAATTAGATGTCTTTAAGTCATAAGACACACTATCTTCTATTTTATAAAAAATAAGAATCTTTTTCTTTTGTAAAGATGCGTAAATAAGTTCAGTGACACTGCCAGGACTTATGTTAGAATCAAAATATGTCATAAAAATATCACATTTATCTATTAGATTATTTTCCGTTTGAACAACATCTTCGCATACAGTAGAAGTAAGGCTTCCATCACTAGCCTTTTCATTATAAAATGGTCCTAAATATTGATATAACAATTTTCCATCTTTATTTCTAATAAAACTATGATTATTAAAGTTAGTTAAATCAGCTTCACTTCCTATTAATTTAGTACGAAAATCATCTTTCAGGGTAAAATATTTATGATCTACCATTTTCTTATAAAATTGACTAGCAAAATAAATTTTAGGTAATAATGGAAGTTTTACATCATCTAATTGATAATTAACAAAATGATTACCATAATAAACTAAATCAGCAAATCCATACTTCATCTTCTTCCAAGAAAAATATACTTCATGTCTTTCATCAGCTTTCCAAGAAAAGGTATCATAAACTTCTCCTAAATATGTAAAATTTTGATCTAAAAGTGTTTTAACTTCTTCTCTTTGATCTTTAGATATCGCATTTTCTACAATCCAAGAAGAATAAGGATTATCAATAAGACCATTTTTTGTATTAATATTCAAAAGTTTTAAAGAAATTGTTTCAATATTAGGATATTTTTTAAAAAAATCATGAACTTCATCAATTACTTTAGGAAAATTACTTTTTAATAAAACATAATTTAAACGAATCCTTGCCTTAGAAAATGCATTACTTTGAAAATAATTATAATTATATCCTAAAACTTTTCTATCTAAATCAGTATCAATCGAGGTTGTAGTAACTTCGAATACCCAACCATGAGAAATAAAAAGTTCATATTTTTCTCTTTCTTCATCACGAAATACATTTCCAGAAGTTAATACTCTTTTTACTGGAATATCATAATCATCAAATAATTCTACAATCTCTTTTAACTTTTTTATAGAATGTTTAGTAGGTTCTCCATTACCACCAATCGTTACATAATGGAATTGATAACCTAGCTTCTTTAATTGTCCAACATATAAGCTAAGCATATAAATATCATCTTCTACAACTTCCCATTTTGTAATTTTAGCAGTACAGTAAGGACAATTCTTATCACATGAAAAGTCACTTAAAATAATCTCTAATTCTTTAAACTTTTTTTCTTTCATATACATCACTATTTCCTTTTGCTTCTTTATGCCAGGTATACCAAGTACCGATCGCCAGTACTACCCATATAATATTTAAAGCCATTAAATAAAGAGCTTTATCTTTCAAAGAAAAATAAACATAAGCCATTAAAATATCATCGATAAACCAAACTATCCACGAATCTACTCTCTTAAATGCCATCATTAAAGTTGCAGTAAAACTCATTCCTGTAGTAATTGCATCTAAAAATGGAAAGGGATCATCAGTAGTTCTCAAAAAGAAATACATTCCTATACTAATAAATAAAAACATAAAAAGATAGAATATTTTTTCTTTTATATTTGCATATCGAATTTTATTTTCACTTCCAAATATCTTTTTAGAAATATGTACAGAATACCAAGTAAATAATCCAAAAAATCCAAAAATAACATAAACTAAATTTTCAATAACATCCCCATATAGTTTTGCTGTAAAAGAAAAGATAGTTAAAGTAATAACATTTAATAAGTAAAAAACCCAATTTTCTTTTCTCTTAAATAAGATTAAAATACTTTGTATAAGTCCACAACAAGCAGAAAATATTTCTAACATTTTTTATTTACCTTTATATCCAATTTCTTAGGAATGACTTCTGAATAAGAAGAAATAAATCCTCTTGCAACTTGTTCAATAAAGTTTTCTACCCTACTCTTATCAAAAACATTCAAAGAGCTGTCTTCTACTTGGTAAGATTCTTTAATAAAGGTATCTGTCTTAGAAACAACATTAATAATATTTTGATAATCTACTTCTTCAATACCTGGATTAACAAAAAAAATATCATAATTTTCTAAGAGTTTTTCTTTTTCAAAACAAGTACCATATTTTTCTAACAATAACTTATTCATAACGGTATAATCGTGATAAATACTAACACAACTATCATGGCTCCAAAAATCTTCAAAAGGATAAATTTCCCCGCTTTTTTTTATTTGCATATAAACTAAATTAGCAATATATTTAGTCTCATTTCCATCTTTATCTAAGCATACAAAAGTATCGTTAAATAAATCATTAAAAAACATTTTATCTACATATAAATGATATAAATAACCAAGAACAGTATAATTTTTTGTAATAAGTTCTTTATATTTTTCTATAAAAGAAGAAATATTAGGTGCTTGAATACAAAGTTTATAATCATCCTCGGCACGAAAATGAGTACTTCTTTTTTCCTCTTGTGCTTCCGCTCTTAATCTTTTTTTAAACTCTTTTTGATCTTCTAAACTTAAATTTTCTGGAATTTGTTTTTTTATTCTAGAAGAATCAACAATTAAATTACCTAATAAAAATTGTTTTTTCTCTGTATCTGATAGCACTACCCCTTTATTCTCTAATTCATTTAAGAACACTTCACCAGAAATATGGTGAATAACAAATGATGCCATATAATTCTCCTCTCTTTTTACATCTAACACCTTGTATTATAAAAGAGTTTATACTATAATAAAAATACTTTTTATTTATGTCAGAAATAACGAATAGTTATAACTGAGGAGAGTGGACGTATGAATGTAAATTTTGAATTATATAAAACATTTTATAGTGTTGCAAAAAACAAAAACATTACTAAAGCAGCACATGAATTAATGATTAGCCAACCAGCAGTAAGCAAATCGATAAAAACATTAGAAGAGCAAGTAGGATGTTCTCTATTTATTAGAAACAAATATGGAGTTAGTTTAACAGAGGAAGGAGAAACTTTTTACAAAAATATAAAGCCAGCGATAGAAATAATTGAACATGCGGAGGAAACACTTCAAGAAACACTAAATTTAGACTATGGAACTTTATCAATTGGTGTAAGTAATACCCTAACAAGAAAATATCTGCTTCCTTATATAAAAGATTTCCATGAAAAATATCCTAAAATAAAAATAAAAATTTCTACAAGTCCAACTTTTGAACTAATAAATGAAGCAAGAAATGGTTTAATAGATTTTATAATCTTAAATTTACCTTATGATTTACCAACTGATTTTAAAACCAAAAGATTAAAAGAGATAAATGATTGTTTTGTTGCAAGTGATAAATGGAAAAGTTTAAAAGATAAAATTATTCCTTTAGAAGAAATAAAAAAATATCCTTTGATATTGATATCAAAAGGTTCAAATACTAGGACGTTTTTAGATAATTACTGTGAAAAAAATAATATAATATTGTCTCCTGAAATGGAATTAGCAAGTCATTCTCTAGTGACGTCTTTTACAAAAATAGGTTTAGGTATTGGTTATACTACAAAAGAGTTTATAGAAAGTGATTTAAAAGAAGGAAGTTTATTTGAAATAAAGACAATACCTGCTATTCCATCAAGACAAATAGGAGCAGCCTATTTAAAGCAAAAGCAACTAAACAAAGCCTCACTAACTTTTTTGGAACTATTAAATAATGTAGAAAAATAAAAAGGAAAATATTTTATAGCATACAAAAACCCTTATAAAATAAGGGTATTTTTCTTCATGGTTGCCCCAGTTAGATTCGAACTAACGCGTAATGCGGTCAGAGCGCACTGCCTTACCACTTGGCTATGGGGCAATAAATAACAATTAAATTTTATCACAAAACACCTTACTTGACAACTTGAAAAAAAGATATTTTTATGATAAGATGAATATGTAAGGAAAACTTACATATAAATAAAAATGAGGAATACCTAGTTTTGCAGTTGGGCATTTACCTCAATTTTATGGTATAACACCCTTATACAAGATGTATAGGGCGTTTTTATTTAAAGATAATTAAAAGTACAATAACAATTAATAATGCTATTACTAGAAAATCTTTCTTGCTCATAGGCAAGTCTCCCTTCTAACCATTAGAAATGG
The DNA here is from genome assembly GCA_944331935.1 of uncultured Bacilli bacterium. Lineage (GTDB taxonomy): Bacteria > Bacillota_I > Bacilli_A > RF39 > UBA660 > Onthousia. The sequence continues at coordinate 11,460 of CALVIV010000012.1, forward strand.
AAAAATAAGGAGATAAACACCCATTACTAAGTATTCCATCTATACAATATCATAAATGCATCTATAAAACAAGCAAACAAAGACAAGTTTTATAGATTTTTTAGTATAATCATTCATATTTAATGAGCACTTTATCTTTATTCTTTACAATACTTTCTGGGTTATGAAAGGCTTTTTGAAATAAACTTATAGTATATTCTTCCATATCCATTTGGTATTCCTCAATTGTTTTTTCCTTTTTATCTATCGTAAAACAAAAAACAGTGTCATATCCACGATTAAACTCACAATCTTCTTCATCATCTCTAAATACAGAATATTCTTCTTCAATACAACATACCATACTCATATCTCTAGCCATTATACCTATAGTAGGAGTATCAGAGCATATTTCTCCATTATCATCATGTAAAAAAAATGAAAAAATAACATAATTATAATTAAGACAAATATTAAGCTCTTGTCCTAAAAGTTCTTCTTCAATGTTTTGATATCTACTTTTAACTATATTAGAACCAATTAAATCCAAAAACTGAATTAATCCTTTCTTCTGTTTAGTATTTTCATAATCACTTATCATATATTTAATTCTTTTACAATCTTCTTTTATTGCCTCTTGATATTCAAAAAATAATTCTAACTCTTCTTTAGGCATATCATTAGAATAATAACTTAAATATAGATAATCCATTATACCATCTGCTTTCTTAATCATTTTATTTTATACAGTATTACTGTCATAAGTAAAAATGCAAAAACTACATATATTTTTGCATTGATTTCATCATTTGATTAATTTGTTTTTGATTAGGTTTTCTACCCATCTGCATCATTAAGGCTTTAATCATCTCCTCATTAATAGGTGGATTCTTCTTCATATATCTTTTAGTAACAGTTCTTGCAATAAAGAAACCAATAACAGCACCTATTACTAAACCTATTAAAACCATTAATATATCGTGTAACATAATAACACTCTCCTTACAACAATATATTACCTTAAAATAAATATTTATACAAGAATTTTCTTACTATCTAGAAAGAAATAGTCTTGATTTTTAAAATCAACAGCAAAATAAGTGTTATTTATACTATTTAACTCATCAAAGAAGAAACAGTCATAATAGTTAGTTTTAACTAACATATAAGCACGTTTTACTACTAGAGTACTAATCTCATCATGAGCAGGATTATTGTAGTAATGAGTCTCACCTTTCTTACTATAAGGGATGCTCTGATGATATTTAACAAATAAATATCTATCGGTTTTATCCTTATCTATTTTCTTAGTTAATTGTCTAAAAAGACTATATCCATAATTTAATTCTTCTTTTTTTAAAGTATAAATCTGTTCAAAGATATTATATAGAATACTAGGTTTATCTATATATAGATTTTTAAATTCATCTTTAAGTTCAAAAATAAAAAACTCTCTCATTATAATCACCATCTTAACTATAACAAGAAAGTTTTAAAAACATTGTCGAATTATTTAATTATTTCTTCTATTTTTAGAGCAATTTCATCAGTAGTAAAATGAAACTTTTTATTTATATCATCTTTGCTCCCACTTGCCCCAAATCTATCTACTGTAAATAAGTAGTTATCATTATAGGCAAACTGGTACCAAGAGTAAGAAGATGACTTTTCAATAATAAATTTCTTTTTACCAATAGGAAGTAACTCTTCTTTTTCTTCATCGCTTAATAAGTTATATCTTTCAATTGATGGCATTGATACTATTCTAAAGTCATATCCCTTTTCAAATAAAGCATTAACAACATCAAAGGCAAGATCTACTTCTTCACCTGTCGCAATAATAATACCATCTAACTTTCTTTCTTCTTGTTTTATAACGTATGCTCCACGAGAAACATTAGGAACAGAAGATGTTTCCCTTATTTTCGTCTCATTTCGTCCTAAAACAATACAAGCTGGCTTATTTTCTTCAAAGATAGTCTTATAAGTACCAATAACTTCATTACTATCACTTGGTCTAAATACTTCTAAATTAGGAGTTGCTCGAAGACTAACTAATTGTTCAACTGCTTGATGAGTTGGGCCATCCTCTCCTACTGTAATTGAATCGTGAGTAAAGATATAAGTAACTGGTAAATTCATAAGACAAGATAATCTTAGTGCTGGTTTTAAATAGTCACTAAAGGTTAGATAAGTAGAGACAAAAGGACGATATCCTGATAGTGCAAGCCCATTAGCGATAGCAGCCATAGCAAATTCTCTTACACCAAAGAAAATATTTCTACCATTATAGTCATCAGAAGAAAAGTCTCCTTTATCTGTTAGATATGTTAGAGTTGAACTAGAAAGATCAGCCGCTCCTCCAAAGATTAATTTACTAGAGTTAGCAAGAGAATTTAATATCTTACTACTAGCTTTTCTGAGTGACTCTACTCTTTCTTCAGGATAAGCATAATCTAAGTTAGTAAGTTCTATTTTTTTATCACTTGACATCAATGAATCTAATAACTCTTTAGTTTTATCTTCAAGATTTTCATATTTTTCATTAAAGTCATTTTCTAAATTACTACATCTATCATCTATAAGTTTTTGAAAGTCTTGTAGGGCTTCATTAGATATTGTAAATGGTATATCTCTAAGTCCTAATTCATGTTTAATATTAGTAATATCTTCATCATCAAGAGGCTTTCCATGAACGATATTTTTGCCCGCATTACGAGAATACTTTCCTATTGTTGTCTTAACTTGAATTAAACTAGGTAAATCACTAGACTTGGCATTAGTAATTGCTTTATCAATTTCTTTAATATCATCACTAACAGTACTAACATTAAAGCCCATTGCCTTAAATCTAGCTTCTATATCTTCAGTAAATGTCTTCTTAGTATCACTATCAAGACATACATGATTAGAGTCATATAAAAGTATTAAGTTATTAAGTTTAAGATTACCTGCTAAAGATAATGCTTCATAACTAACACCTTCCATTAAATCTCCATCACCACATAAACAATAGACTTTATAGTCAATGATATTATTTTTCTTATCATTAATTAAAGCTTCAGTATGTTTTTCTGCGATAGCCATACCTACAGCCATAGCCACTCCTTGACCAAGAGGCCCCGTTGTCGCATCAACTCCAGGTGTAACCCCATATTCAGGATGACCTGGTGTAATAGAGTCTATTTTCCTAAAGGCTTTTAAATCATCAAGTTCAATATTAAACCCAGCCATACCAAGTGTTGCATAAAGTAAAGCTGAACCATGTCCTGCACTCATAACAAACCTATCTCTATTAAAAAAATTAGGGTTCTCTTTAGAAAATCTTAAATGATGAGCATAAACAGTATAGATAATGGAAGCAGCCCCTAGTACAATGCCAGGATGTCCGCTATTCGCTTCACGAATCATATCAATACCTAGTCCTCTAATCTGATTAACAATTCTTTCTTCATTAATATTATCTTCACTACTTTTAGTAAAAGCTAGCATATTATCACTCCTTAGTTAATACTATCATATCATATTTAAGAATTATGTCAAAAAACTTTATTGATTATGATGATTAAGTATGCTAAAATTTAGTTGTATATGCCGGTATAGTTTAGTGGTAGAACAGATCCTTGGTAAGGATCAGAGGCAAGTTCAATTCTTGCTTCCGGCACCATTTTAAAAACTTAATTATACTATTTGATTTTTTATATTTCCATAAATAATAAGTATAATTATGTATATAGATAAATTTATATTTTTTAGAAGATTGGAGAGAAATTTTTAATATGAAAAATCTAGATCTAAGAACCATGATGTTTTTATTCATCACTGGCGCTACAATCGAAAAGAAAAAGGAATACACAATGCAAAGAGTTAATCCGAATGTTGTTTATATATTTAGTAATTATGATGAATATAAATCATATTTTGAAAAATATATAGACGATGTTAAACCTGATGTAATAAACTTAGCCATTTATACTAAATCAAAAAATGGTGAAATTATTGCATTAAAAGGTTTATGCGACCACATTATTACTAAATCAACATTTAAAACTAACAATTTAGATTTAACTCCTAAACAAATTAATGATATCCATGAAAGAGGAAAAATAACACCTCTCGAAAAGGTAGAAGAATGGGAAAAATTTAATATTTGTGCACCTGGAGATGCAATCGGTTCTGCAAAAGATAGATGTTATTATTTCCAAAATGACTGTCATCAATGTTTAATACACTATGCTTCTCAAAAAGCAGAATATGATAAAACCGAATTTGAAATAGTGAATTCATTTAGTAAGAAAAAACAATTTAATATTAAAAAATAGTTATTATATTAATGCAATAAAAGTTATAGCTAATCCCCTATATAGCACAGATTAATATCAAACTCAAGCTTTTTGTTTCGAGTTTTAATATACTTAAATCTATGATAAAATACTTATAGAAATTAAATTATATATGAGGAGATATAGTATATGAAAAATATATGTTATGAAAGTACTAGCAAATGTTTGTTAGCATGTCCATATTGTATTTCAAGTGATAATGGAACATTAATTCAAGATAATTATCAAGAAATAATTAATTTTATAGGTAAACTTCGTCCAGAGAGAATTGTAATTGGAGGTGGAGAACCTCTATTAGACACATTATTAAAAGAAAAAATACAGCTAATTATTAATAAATATAAAGAAAATAACGAAATGCCTTACATCTCTTTATCAACTAGTGGTGCTTGCAAAATTAGTGAAGAAATGTGGGATTTTTTTAAAGATAGAATACAATGTTTTGATATTAGTATACCATCTCTTAATTCAAATACATACAAATTGATGAGAGGAAAAGATTTTCTAGAACAAGCCTTAATAAATACTAAAAAAGCTGTAGAACATGGTTTAAACGTTAGAATAAGTATTGTTATGACAAAACAAAATAAAAATGAATTACAGGATATTTTGATGTTTGCAGAAAAAATTAATGTTAACTCTGTTAGAGTTGGAAGATATTTTCCATTTAGAAATGCTAATAATGTTAGAGATATTTATGAGTTAGATGAAACAGAAGTAATGCAGATAATACAAGATATTAATAATGGGAAATATAATGATATTTACACTAAAAAAATAATTCCCCCTATTAAAACATTAGATATGATGAATGGTTATTTAAATGTAGATTTTAATGGAGAATTATTCATACCTACCGAATATGGAAAACAAATAATTGGTAATGTAAATGAAATAAATATAACGGAATTAGATAATTCATTAAATGAAGCACAACAAAAAATATTTATCAAAGCAAAAGAGATTATTAAATAAACCTATTATGCTTTTTTTCTTTTGTACAATACTACTATTACTCAAGCTTTTTGTTTCGAGTTTTAATATACTTAAATCTATGATAAAATACTTATAGAAATTAATTTGTCTCATTTAGAAAGAGTGATATTATGGCTTCTGCTACAATTCATCTAGCTATCGCTAAAAAATATTTAGAAAATCATAAAGAATTAAATTATGAAAAAGTAATTGCTGGTACTCTTTATCCAGATGCAACAAAAGATAGTGAAAAAACACATTATACTGAGGCATATCGTGGTAAAGATAATCTAAGCCATGTACGTAGTAAAGTAAATTTATATAAATTTTTGAACGAGAATAAAAGTCTAGATGATTTTAAAATAGGATGGTTTTTACACTTAGTAACGGATTATTTGTTTTTTGAAGAATGCTTCACAGAAGAATATTTACTAAATACTAGTTATAATGATTTTTGTAGAGATTTATATTTTGCTTACGACCATTTAAATCTTTATTTAACGCAGAAATATCGTATTAGCAAAGATGATTATAAAGATTATCCAAGCGAGTATTATCAAGGACTTCCTTATGAAAAATGTATTTTATCAAAAGAGACAGTCGATGCATTTATTAATAGAGTTTCTAATATTAATTTAGATAAATATATTAAAAAAATACAAAAAAAGCAAGGCAATATAAAACCATAAAAATATAAAAAGGTAGTGATAATAATATGAAAATAATTGATATTTGTGAAAACTTTTCAGCTTTGGGGTGTTTAAAGCAATATTATGAAAAGAATAACATAAAAGATTATATGTTTTATGCACTTGAAATGTATCTATCAATAGGAGATATAAAAAATAATCGTTTAGACTTTCTTAAAAAGCTTCATAAAAAATGTTTTGGCTATAATTATACTTATAACTATAATGAAGTATTAAAAGAAATATTAAATAACATCACAAACGATATAGTAATTAGAATTTGGTCTTCTAAGAAAAATGATGATGACTATATGCTATTACTATTTCTATGTAACTTTTTAAAAGATAAGATAAACACAATTAATGTTGTTTTCTCCAGTGATTATAATGAATTACAATATAGCATTAACTTCTTAGATTATAAAAAAGTTAATGATGTATTAAAATATGAAAAAACTTTATCTAAAGATGAAATTGAAACTTATGCTAAAGAGTGGAATAAATTGGTTGAAATTAATAGTGAATTAAGGACATTAGAAAATGGCAAAGTTAAAAGCAAAAAATATTCTGACTACTATGATATTATATTAAGCATTTTAAAAGAAATAACACCTTGCAAGATAGCAAATTTAATTGGTGAATGTATGGCAAAAGAAGTCCTTAATGATGCCAGAGATTTTGTTTATTTATATTTAATTGACCAATTAATTGACTTAAATAAAATTAAAATAGTTGAAAAAGGAACAAGGCACTTTGTAGATACAATTTCTTTAAACTCATTAAAATAATTATAACTTAAATTTTAAAAAAATACATGAATAATTAAGAAAATGTTGGTTATTATAATAGTGTACATAAATAATATGTACAACACCAGGAAGTCTTACTACTGGTCTAAAGAGCTTTAAGCTCTTTTCTTTTTGCCAATAATTACCCTCATAATTAGACAAATTTCTTGCATATTTTCTATTAAGATAACAAAGACTAATAGTGGAAAGGAGGAAAAAATGAAAAAGATTAGTAAAATTTTATTACTATTTGTTTTAACTATTACATTATGCACTACTCTAAACGTTAAGGCTGCAACTAGTAAGACCGTTAATAACCAGGCAGAACTAAAAGATGCTTTAAACGATAGTAATATTTCAACTATTATTCTTGGTAGTGATATTGAAACAACTGAGAAAATTAATATCCTAAGAGATGTTACTATTGATGGTAATAATAAGACTATCAAGTATGTAGGAACATTTGGTTCTAGTAATAGTAGTGATAATACCGTTTGGGGAGGAATATATGTATTACAAGTTTATAAGAGTAATGTAACTTTAAAAAATATTAAACTAACTGGTGGTAATGCAGGACTTCTTATAAATGGTGGACATGCTACATTTGTAGGTAAAATTGATGTTTCCGGTAACGGATTTGGTGGTATTGAACTAGGTAAAGGTAGTGGAGTTACAGAAGCTCCTAAACTAACCTTAACAGATGATGCCGAGATTATTAATACAACTGAAAGCACTGACAAACCAACACTATGGGTTCCAGATGATACAACAGGTGCAGTTGTAGAAATAGGTAATACCGAATTTGAATTAAGCCCCGGTGAAGAACTAACTCTTGATGAAATAAACGAATTAGAAGAATCTCTTGAAAACCCTGAAACAAGTGACCCACTATTATTAAATATCTTCTTCTTATCAATCTTTGTTATTTTATCAAGTTATGCTTTTAATAAGATTCTAAATAAAGAATAAGAGAAACTAGCTAGTTTCTTCTTTTTTTAACAATTTGGCATGAACTACTACTCTTTTACCAAAGTTATCTTTACAAGTAGAAAGAGTTAATATTTTGTCACTTGTATTTACATCAGTCTTAAAATTATAAATGCTTCTTTTCATAACAGTCTCTAGAAACTCTTTAAAATATTTATTATTACTAAAATAAGTCTTAATGTAATAACTTTCTTTATCTATAGTATAAACACTAAATATTTTAAATGTCATTATACTTTTAGGAGTAGTTATTGTTATATAATATTTATCTTTATTACTAAGCTTTTCTTCATTTAATAAATTATTCAAACTACCAAACATACTATTATCAAGTCTTCCATGACCATAAATAATATTATTCTTTGCTAAATTATCTAAATCATTACGATAATCTAAAAAAATAGAACCAATCTCACTTTTCTCTTTTGTATAAGTATGATTTAAATAATAACTATTATTATTAGTCTTTACAACAGGATAACTTACTTTAGTATTATCAACTTCAATATAGCCAACTACATCTGAGTTAATTTCTTTTAACTTTTCAAAATCATACCCTGCTATTCTTTCCTTAAATTCTAAATCTTTTTTATAACTATAATAATAACTAGTAATATTATAAATCAACACAATAATAACAATGCTACTAATTATAAAAACTATATACCATTTTCTTTTCATCACTAAATCACCTTCCAAATATCCATTATTATTATTTGATAAAATATGTCATATTATGTAAAAGTTTAAGTTTTTTTACTATTCGCTTTAATAAAATATATTTTTAAGATATAATTTACTTATAATAATATTGGTGAGGAGGATCTTTATGAAGAAAAAGAAAATTATTGTTACAATAGTAATTATTGTAGCGGTAGGATTATTATTAGCAGGAGGTATTTTACTATATCAAAATTATTCTAATAAAAATAGAATAGTAACATCGTTCAACGATTTGAAAACATCTTTAACAAAAACATTTAATCTTGATGAGAAAGCTACTAATACAAGCATTAAACAAACAGTAACAGGCTCTACTAAAATTAATATTAATCCAATATTTGGAAATAGTAGTGATGGAACTGATGTAATTATTGGTAACTTAAACAATAGTACCTTTAATTATGAATATCGTCTTGATACTGAATCTAAGAGAATGTATATGGATGGTTCGCTATTATTAAACTCTACTGAACTATTAGGTCTTAACTTTTATCAAGCTGAAGATATTAGTTATGCCTTCTTAAGAAATATCTTTAATAAATATATTGTTATTGAAGATAGTGATATCTTTACATATCTAGAAGAAAGTAAAAAAGCTACTGACGATATTAATTATATTTATGATAAGATAATTGAAAGTCTTGGTAGTAACATTACTAATGATGATATTAAAGTAACAAATGTTGATGGAAAGAAAAAAATAAGTTTAGAACTTAATTCTAAAAGACTTAATGAGATTAGTAAAAATATCGTAAATGACTTAAAGAAAGATGATAGAGCTAAAAAGATACTTGGTAGTAGTTTAGATGAATTAGATACATCTACATCTAGTAGTACAACTGATAATAATAATTATTTATACTATAGTATTTATCTAGAGAAAAATGATATTGTAACCTATGAATTTGGAGTTAAAGATAATACCGAAGATTATAGTATAGAATTTAATGATGGAACTGAAAAAAGTTTTGTTATTAAAGAAGGAAATACTGAGAGTTTAAAAGCAACTATAGAAGAAAATAATGGTACTACTACTATTAATTTAAGCAGTAATAATACTAATATAGGTACTGTTACAATAAGTGATAATAATATTAGTTTTAATATAATCGATGAGTCATCAAATACTTCATTAAATGCTAATATAACTAGTGCTACTGAAGGAAATGTTATAACAACTACCTTTAATATGGCTATATCTAATAGTGGTGTTAATATAGATTTATTAACATTAACTGATACTAAAACAGTAACAGATGGTGTAGCAGATTTTTCTAATATTAATACTACTAATAATATTGATATAAATAGTCTAACAGAAACTGATATTACAAACATTCAAAACAATTTAATGACTATTCTATATAACTTCATGGGAATTGCAATCTAAAAGAAAAGAAGCGAAAATGCTTCTTTTTATTTGACTTTATATGAGTAAAAATATGATTTAGGATTTTTAATACCTTTATATTCTTTAGAACTCCATACACCACTAATAACAAAATTATTCTTTAAATAAAAGTTCTTTCCTTTCTCATTTAAACTAAATGAATATAGATAAATATAATCAATATTATTATCCTTAGCATACCGCTTTATATAGTTTATCAAAGCAGTACCAATACCTTTATTTTGATAGCTTTTAGTAATTGCAATCTGTTTTATCTTTATATTATTTAAAGATAAATTAATATAAAACTCACATTCTTCATCAGGCGTAATATCTTCTTTAGATAAAGATGCATAACCTACTACTCTACTATCTATAAGTACTAATACTATCTTATCAGCTTCAGTTATATAATCATCATCTATTAAATAACCATTTGGATAAGCATTTTCTAGATGAATCCTATCAATAGCATCTTTATATTTATTAAAATCTCCTTTATATATAATTTCTATTTTCATAATAAGTATCTATTACTTAACCTTCTTTTTTATATTAAATTCTTTGTTTAAAGTATACTCTTTTTGTAAATATCTATCAGTTTTAGATAATGCTATATAACTATTACTATCCATCAAAAAATTATTATCTAATAGTTCCAATGCTAAGTCATATGGTACTTCTATATATTTAATAAATTCTCCTTTATCTAGTTGTTGATCACTTACTTTCTTACAATTGAGAGCTAAATAAACATCTACTTTTGCTTTTATACTTCCAGGGTCTTGATAGTGATTACCAAGATATATTGTTTCATCTGCCATATAGCCTGTTTCTTCATCAAGTTCTCTAATACCTGCTTTTTTTCCGTCTTCACCAAACTCAAAGTAGCCAGCTGGAAATTCAATTAAGGAACCTTCTTCTGATAGCCCAATAGGTTGTATAACAAAAACAACTCTTCCTTCATCAGTTATGGGAACAACCACACTAGCTCTTTTTTTATCTATAAATTCTCTAGTCTGTACCGTGCCATCTGGATAAATAAAAGATTGATTTTTTATCTTATAGAAACTTCCTCCTTCTTTTGGCGATGAACAAGGTATTGCTCTACAATAATTAAGTAATATATCAATCTCTTCTTTGGTATCTATTCTCATAATGTTACACCTTTCTTATTTTACATACTGTCTACCTTTAGAACGTTTTTCTATAGGTTCAAGCCAATCAATTATTTCTCCAACTTTAATAGTTCCTAGTATTTCATTCTTACTTGATTTTCTATGGTAGTTTTCATAACAAACTAAATCTTTAGAACCTCCTGCATTTATATATTCATCTACAAACAGTTTTAAACCAGGATCACTTGTATCAACACCATACATCATAGGAACATCTATATTTCTATTAAATTCTTTAGCAAATAAGAAAGCTCTACGAGGACCAATTCTATTCCCACCACGTTCAATTATTCTATACATAACACAATTTAGAAATTCATCTTTTAGAAATACCCATTTATCATGCCATTCAATCGCTTCTTCTAAATTATTGTTAGGCTGTAGAGAAATATTATTAGATTTTAAATATTGTAATACTTCTTTAATATGTTTTCCTACAAAATAACTATCCAAATCGATAGAGTCATCTTTTCTCAAATAATTAAAGTTTTCAGCATTATCTACTATACCATCTGAGGTTAAATGTAAACGAACTAAATATGGTACATTAGCATTTATAGTTACATTACTACTATAATATACTTCTCTAAACATAAATTGTTCATCACTCGGTAATGATTTAATAAAAACTTCTTTATTATAAAAATCTGGCCAATTCAAAGTGCCGATATCTAAGTTATTATCACCATGTATATCATTAAAATATTGATTATTGTTAAACATTACTTCATTAATCTCTGTTCTTTCCTCTGAAGAACCTGGCATTAGTCTATTAACTTCATATTTAGGATATCTTAATTCATACCAAACTGCTACTTTTTCAATTAAATCGCGCATTCTTCTTGGCTCGCTATATTCACCAATAGGAGTATAATGACCTTTTACAGCATTTTTAAAATACCAGTTTATATAATTATCAACTTTATCATCTAGATTTCTTAACCTTGAGTTTATATACCTATAAGTAGTATATTCATCCCTCACAATTTTTATAGTATCAGTAGGAATATTTTGTTCTTTCTCTTCTTGCTTTTTAATCTCTTCTATATCTCTTCTAGTCAACAACCCAGTTTTTAACTTCATTAATTCTTCTTTAATATTCATACGTACCCTCCTAAATAATTAATGGTGTTCACGACAGGAATTGAACCTGCGACCTTTTCCTTCGGAGGGAAACGCTCTATCCTACTGAGCTACGTGAACATAACTAAATTATAGCATCGCTACACTCATTTTACAATTATTAACACATATAATTTGACAAACTATTAAACTTGGACATAAACTATTATTAAGGATAAGTTAGATGGAGGTAATAATTTATCTTAGCGCCAGAACCAGTTTGGTTGACGAGGTTGGTAACTATCGAAAGTTCGGCGGATGTTACCACGGCTACTAGTCGTAAGGTATATGACAAAAAGTAAAATCAAGATTACAACAAAACATATATCAAAGTAGTAAGGAGTTTATATGTGTGGAATTGTTGGGGCAATTTCTAAAAATAGAAATGTATTGCCTATTTTAATTACGGGATTAAAAAATCTTGAATATAGAGGTTACGACTCAGCAGGAGTTGCCTACCTTAAAAATAATAAAATAAATATTGTTAAAACTAGTGGAAAGATTATTAAACTAGAAAGCAAGCTTAATAAAAATGATAAAAGTAATATGGGTATCGCTCATACTAGATGGGCAACTCATGGGAAAGCGAATAGTATTAATGCTCATCCTCATAATGTTAAACATGTTACCATTGTTCATAATGGTATAATAGAAAACTATGAAGAGATTAAAGAGATGTTAGAAAAAGAGAACTACTCTTTTAAGTCTAGTACTGATACAGAAGTCGCTTGTGCTCTTTTAAATTATTATTATGAGAAATATAATGATGTAGATAAGACTATTAAAGCTTTTATGAAAAAGATAATTGGTAGTTATGCTATTCTTATGATTATTGATAATGACTTAGATAATCTTTATGTAATGAAAAAAGAAAGTCCTTTAGTAATAGGAATTAGTGATAAGACTAATATCGTCGCTAGTGATATTAGAGCGATATTAAAATATACTAATAAATACTATATATTAGATGACTTTGAATATGCTAAAGTTAATGCTAATGAAGTTGTAATTAAGTCCGTTAAAGGAGATATTTTAAATAAAGAATTACATACTATCGATATAAAAGATAGTGATAATTCTAAAGGTCATTATAAACATTATATGTTAAAAGAGATAATGGAACAGAAAACAACTATTTTAAAGACAGTATTACCTTTTATAAAAGAGGGACTAGATTATTTAAAGACTTTACCAGATTTAACTAAGTATAAAGAAATCACTATTGTTGGTTGTGGTACTGCTTACCATGCCGGACTAGTTGCAAAATATCTTTTTGAAGAAGTTACTAATACAAGATGTAATGTTTATCTAGCAAGTGAGTTTAGATATCAAAATAACTTTTTATCTAAAGATACTCTAACTATCTTTATCTCTCAGTCAGGAGAAACAGCCGATACTATCGCTGCTTTAAAGCTTGTTAAAAGTAAGCACTACCCTACTTTAGGTATTATTAATGTAGAAGATAGTACTATATCTTATTTAGTAGATACTTGTCTTTATACGAAAGCAGGAAGTGAAATAGCCGTGGCCTCTACTAAAGCTTATACAGCCCAAGTAGCACTTCTTTCTATTCTAGCCCTATCTCATGGACTAAGAAATAAAACTATTAGTAAAGAAAAAGTCTTAGAAGTAATAGATGAATTTAATAATATAGAGAAATTAATCACTCCTCTATTAAATAATAAAGATACTTATCTATCTATTGCTAAAACAATCTATAAAGAAGAAGATATCTTCTATATAGGAAGAGGTCTTGACTATTATCTTAGTATGGAAGGTGCCTTAAAACTTAAAGAAATATCTTACATTCACAGTGAAGCCTATGCTGCAGGAGAATTAAAGCATGGTACTATTTCTTTAATTAAGAAAAATACTCCTGTACTTGCTAGTGCCACTAACTCTTGTTTAAATCCTAAGACTATTAGTAATTTAAAAGAAGTTCTAGCAAGAGGTGCTAATATTTATTTAATATGTGATGATAATTATAAGGATGATACTTTCACTATCGTAAATATTCCTAAAGCAAGTGAATTTGTTAAACCTATATTAGTTATTATTCCTTATCAATTAATCGCTTATTATACTGCCACTTTAAGAGGAACTGATATAGACAAACCTAAAAATTTAGCAAAGTCTGTTACTGTTGAGTAAGTTGTGATACAATAGATGGCAGAAAGAGAGATTTACATGAAATATTATGATGAAAATGATAAAGAAATAATAATTCCTGATGATGTACTAAATAATGAAGTTGGTCATGGATACTGTGCAACTATTTATAGATATAGTGATGATTTGTGTTTCAAACGTTATGATAGAGGTATAACTCTTGATTATAATTTTCTTAAAACTGCTATTTATAAAGATTTAACGAACATAGATCACATTAATCTTGTAGATATTAAAAAAATATTATACAAAGATAAAAAATATAAATATACAGCAGATGCTTATTTAGTTTCTTATTATAATGAAATATATAAAGATTTTTTAGAAGTGCCTACTGAGTATTTATTATATAATATTGAAGAAATATTTAAATTAATGAAAAAATTAAGTGAATATAAAATAAGAATTGACGATTTTAAAAGAGAAAATATTATATTAACAGAGAATAATATAGTCTTAATCGATCCAGATTGTTGGTATTACAAATTTAAAGATAGTGATAAGGAAATAGAAAAGGATAATATCAACAATACAATGGCTATGTTTAATCAAATAACAGAAAATAGTTTAAAGAATGACTATCTAGACTTTCTTATAGAAAATAATTTATATTATTATGTTATTAGTAGTAAATTATTTCCTTTAACAGGTAGTAAAGATAGAGCGATGAAAGTTTTAACAAAAAGACTAAATGGTTATAAAAGACCAATAGATTATGTCTATAGTATGAAGAAGTAGTATTTGAATATTACTTCTTCTTTATATGTATATTTAAAATTAATTAGTTAATAATATAATTAGTATCACTTATGAAAAAAGCAAAAAATATATTGTCAAATTTAATGAATTGTGGTAATATAATCTTGCTAATGTTTTATGGCGAGATAGCTCAGTTGGCTAGAGCGCTCGGTTCATACCCGAAAGGTCGAGGGTTCGAATCCCCCTCTCGCTACCATTTATCAATCACTAGGGTCCACACCTAGTTTTTTTGTTTCTTTAACATATATTTATTGAAATACCAATTATGTTATGTTAATATATTTTTAATGGATTGGAGATGATATATTATTAATGCATATTTTTTGATTATATTAATTTTAATATTAATTTATATATTGATTTCCAAAAATAAAAGAAAAAATCTTATTATGTTTAACATAATAAGAAAGAAGAAAGGAAGAAAAAGAAAAATGCCAGAGAAACTAATAAAAGAATTTATTGGTAAAACATGTACTATTATATTATTTAATAATTCATTTGGTACAGAGGTAAAAATTATTGATGTTGAAGATAATTGGGTAAAAGTAGAAGATAAAAATGTAATTCGTTTAATTAATGGAGATTTAATACAGGATATTACATTAGTAAAAGACAAGAAAAAGAAATAAAATTTAAAAGGAATAGTTATTTATCTCTAACTATTCCTTTTTCTTCACATATTAAATTATTACTATATTTCTTATATTTAATAAATTCTTCTTTAGTCTTAATAGTCCATATAAACAATTCTTTATTAGATACTTCTTTTACTTTAAAAACTAACTCTTTATGACAAGATATAAAACTAATATATTTTTGTTTTATTAAGTACTTATAGATAAAAACATCATATAAAGCTCCTTTAAACCCTTTATACTCGTTAGTTAATAAAATACCCATCTTATATCTTTTTAAGCTTGTAAGGGCCATTTTTCTAAGTATTATAGGGTTAAAGCTTTGTAAAAGTACTTTACCATTATAATCAAGTAATAATTTATTTAATTCTTTTAAAGTATTATTAGAAAAATTTTCTTTAAGTTCTATTAATAAAGTAACTCTACCATTTACTAACTTTAATACATCTTCTAAAAGAGGTATTTTATCTGTAGTATTTAAAAGTTTAACATTACTTAACTCATTATAAGTCATATCTTTAACTAATCTATCTATACCAGTTAATCTTTTAATATTATCATCATGAAAAACTATTATTTTATTATCTTTAGTTACTCTAATATCAAGTTCTATATTAAGATTATCTAATAAAGTTTTCTTAAAAGCACTAATAGTATTCTCTACTATTTTTTTATTATCAAATAAACCTCTATGAGCATATATATTCAATCTAATCACTCTCTTCTATTTTAATACCTAATAATAAGCTTAAATCTAAAGCCTGATTCATATTAACAATAACTCCTCTTAAGTCTTCTAAAGATACTTTTATACCAGTTATATCACAAGTATTTAGTTTTATTTTATTTAAAGATGTATGTAAAACTTCTACATTACATAATGTACAATGATTAAACTCTATTTTCTTAAACTTAACTTCATTAAAACTAGAATAATTCAAAGAACAATTATTAAACTTAAAGTTATTAAATTTAACTAAAGCAAAATTACTATAATATAAGTTAGAATCATTAATAGTAGAATCTATTAATGTACTACTACTAAAGTCTATTCCTAATAAATTACAGTTAGTAAAAGTTAAATCTTTTATCCCATTATTACTAAAGTTAGCATTACGGAAGTCACAAGATTTAAATTTACATGACATAAAATCTACTCTTTCCAAGTCAATATTACTAAAATCTATATTAGTAAAAGTACAATTTCTAAAGCTTAAATAATAAAGAGTATTTGGAAACTTATCATTAAAATACTCTTTATCATAAAATGTCTCATCATCTATAAAATCATCAAACATGATTATCTAACTTCTTTCTTTTTTACTTTTCTAAGTACTAAAGATGGATACTTATCTTTTAAATCATTTTTATTATTAGATAATTCATTTAAAGATGCCTCCCCTAAATCATCTTCCATAGAATCTATATAACTAGTAAATTTATCTAAAATATCTTTTCTATAACTAAAAGCTTCAAATAACTCAGTATCTGTCTCATATGTAGTTAAATACATATCAATATCTTCTTTATAATATTTCTCTAAGTTACCATCTTGATAAAAGTAATAATCATTATTTATACAATAAATCATTTTATCATTAAATTTATCTTCAGATGCTTTAAATGACGTTACCAAAGTATCAAGAGTAAATTCTCCTAACAATGTATCATTATAATCATATATAACTGTATTTAATAAAGTCTTAACTACTATTATATCTTTAAGAAATAATATATCTTTATATTTTCCAAGCACTTCTAAATTACTATATTTATCTAGATCTTTATAATGATGATTTTTCCTTTTAGCAAGAATAGAATCATTTTCTTTTCTAAGTGCATAATAAACATAATCAGCATCATCAATATTTCTATATTTAGGTGAAAAACTAAGAGAAATATCTGTATATTCTATTGGTATAATTAATTTACCTAAAAAGTACATTCCTTTCTTATTATTATCTTCTGCTTCATATAAATAATTACCATGTGGTTTAAAAGAATCATGAGTAGCTCTTATAATATTATTATAGTAATTACGTTCATCAAAATAATACATACCAAATAATTCATTATTTAAAACTGTTTTTTGACTAAATATTATTCCTTGATAATTATCATCAATAATATGGCAATTCTTAATTATTGTTCTAGGATCTTTATCAATAGTAATATTAACTATATCAGTAGAACAACCATTAGTTAAGGCATATATATCATTACGAAAGTACTTAATATTATCATAATTACCAATTTTTTTACTATTATGAGAGTCATATAAGAAAAGATCTTTTTTTTCATCTTTCTCTAAATAAAATTGATATTTTTGCTGATACTCATAGCCATTAATTATTGTAATTTCATCACAATCATCTGCTAAAACTCTCGTTTCAATTTTTTCTCTATTTTTATAAACAGTTGAACTGATTAAAGATTTTCTATTATTTTCATCTTCTTCAATAAATAGATACTCCGTACTTTTATTTTCATTATCATAGAAAAAAGAAGCGGCTAGTTTAGAGTTTATATCTGTTTTACGTATTAGTTTTTTATTATTTAAACGTATATTATATATGTATGTATCATTATCATCTTTACAATATAAAAGAGAATTATCAGCACCATGAAAAGATATTTCATTAAATTCTTTACTAATAGAATCATATTCTCCATCTTTACTAAATCTGACTTTGTTATTTTTGTAAAAGAAAGTTATACCATTTTCTCTTTTTATATCATCATACTCAAAATCAGTAATTAATCCTGCACCTTTCTTATAAAGAGCCTTAGAATTATCTTTTAATAATGCAAAATAGGTTTTACCATATTTGTCTAAAAGAAATTCTGCATTATCTATTTCTAAATCAAAAATGCTATCTTCTTCCCTTAAATTATACATATCTAAAAAATGAAGTTTATCACTATTACATTTTTTTACTAAAGAAACATAAGCATATTGTTCAAAATGACGAACTATATTATAGTCTTTAACTACATAGTTATGCTTTAATACATCATAGACATTAAGAAAGTATTCATTATTAACTGTTTTAATTTGACTATAATATTTATTATCATTATTATAACAAGTATTAAAATAGTTAAGCTCTCCAATAAGTTCATTAGTCTTAATATTTAAAAGCCCAGTTTTCCCACTTATAGATGATGATATAAGAGCGACATCATCTATAATAGTTTCAATATTATAAAAATCTTTCTCTTTTTTTGTTGTAGTTATTTTTTTCATACCTTTTCCTCCCTGATATAACAATGTAATTTTATACTATCATAATAAATTACATAATTCAATGAAAAATTACCCTTCCATTACCTTTACTTTCGCTTTACCATTATCTATACTTCTATCTATATCATCTTTAGTTTTATCTATGTCTTTAAGACTATATTTAACAGTATCTTTAATATCATCTATTATTTTAAAGATTCTTTTAAATTCACTTTCTCTTAGATAAGCTTTATATTTAGCCTTTAAATCACTCTCTACTTTTTCAATATTATCTAAATTACTTACTAAATTTTTCTCTATTTCTAGAGCATTATCTTTATATTTCTCTAAACTATCAATATATTCATTACATAAATCAATGTAATTCTCTTTATTTGATGATGATAACTCACTTAAGACTTTATAAGAAAGATAAGTTGCAAGTAATGTTCCCACTATATTATGATTATTCTTAAAAGCAAGAAAACTACCTAAGGCAAGCAATGCTTTAGTACCAAATCCTAATTTCTTAGCATCTTCTCTTTCTAAATCGTTAAATGTTCTATCTAAGTTAATACTAGCAGTAGAACTTAAATCATCAAGAATCTTACCTGTAGATTTTAACTCTTTAGCGATATTATCAAAATCTTTCAAGTCATCTTCTTTATCAGTTAAATCTTCTTTAATATTATTGAACTCTATTGTCTTAGACCTAACCTCATTATCTAGTACTTCTTCTCTTAGCTTTGCTTCTTTATACTCTTTATATAGAAGAAATAATTCATTTAAATCATCAGAAGTTTTTAATAAGGAAATAATATAGTCATATAAATCTTTATTTTCAGTTTTTAACTCATTAAGTATTTCTTTTAATTTCTCTAAGTCTTTAGGATTAGTAATATAGGGTACTTCACTAATCATCTTATCATATTTAAGACTATTATCATCATTCTTATCTCTTATATTATTTAAATATGTCTTAGCATCCATTTACATCCCTCTTTTACATACACTCTATTATACTATAAAAGTTTTAATTAAGACATATAGTTTTGTAAATATTTTTTGGCTAAATGGTCTACTTATAATAAATTTAGGTTTATCTTTCTCTATCTCTCTAACTACTTCTTTAACTAAGTCACTATAATCAATCTCTTCTAATAGACTAAACATTATCTTTTGGTATTTAGTCATAGCCATAGCCTTATCTTTAACGATATATTCATCTTTAGATTTATTATCTATCATCAAATCATTAAAGCCTGTATAATAAGCTCCTGGAAGTATTAAAGAGATACTTACATCAAGCCCTTGATATAATAGTTCTAACTTTAACGTATTTGCAAGACTAACTAAGTATAATTTACTTGATGTATAAGTAGATAGATATGGTAAAGGATAAAACACAGCAAGGGATGAGGTTATAAAGACTTTACCACGTCTTTTATGATAATAACAGTATCTAAGATACTTCTGTAATAGTCTAAAATTACCCTTAATATTAACATCAATTACTTCATTAAATCTATCATTAGAAATCTCTAAGATACTACCTCCATTACCAATAGAAGCATGTAATATTAAACAGTCTATATCAAGTTCATCTATAATATTAAAGTCATTATCTAAAAGATTTAAGACAATAGGAAACATAATAATCTTTTCATCCTTAATTTTCTCTTCTAAAGCTTCCTTTTCCTTTAAAGTCTTACATCCTGCATAAACAATATGACCACGTAATGCCAGAGACTTACCAAGACTATACCCTATATTACTTCTAGAACCAGTTATTAATATATTCATAATTATCACCATTATTAATATAACCAAAAAAGACTCCATTATTTAGAAGTCTTCTTAAAAACTATTATTCATCTAATTATTTCTTTTTGTATTCTTTAATACTAAAGATGGATACTTTTCTTTTAAACTACTATTATCTGAGGAATATTTCATTAATGCCTCTTCACCTAAATTATCTTCCATAGAATCTATATAATTAGAAAATTCATCTAAAGCTTTTTTATCATAAGTACTAACTTCAAAAACATCAGTATCAGTTTCATAAGTAGTTATATATGAATTTATAACATTTTGGTAAGGTTTTATTAACATGTTATTTTCATAATAGTAATAAATTCCATCTATACTATAAAGATGTCTATTCCAAGAATCTATTTTAGGTTCTACTGGTGCAATGACTGCATTAGGAGAAAATTCGCCTAACAAAATATTATTATAATCATAAATATAAGTGCTATCCAAAGTTCTACATGCAATTATATCTTCAAGAAATGATATATCATTATACTTTCCAAGAGTTTCTAATTTATTGTTTTTATCTAGATCCTCGAAATCAGAACATGTTCTTCTAGCAAGTAAACAACTTTTCTCTTTTTCAAGAGAAAAATAAACTCTTTTAGCATTGTCTAATCTGCCATATTTAGAAGAAAAAGAAATTTTAATGTTTTTATATTCTTTTGGTATAATCAATTTTTCTAAATAGTAAATCCCTTTTTTATCATTTTCTTCGGTTTCGTAAAAACATTGGCTTAATACTTTTATAGAAGTACTAGTAGCAGGAACAACTGAAGCGTTATAACCATCACGGGGAAAGAATAAACCATATTTTTCTTTTTCTGAGATACTCTTTTTACTATATATTATCGCTTTGTCAGTTTTATCAATAAGAGAACATGACTCAATTATTGTTTCTAAAGGGATATTTGGTCCAAATCTTACTATATCAGAACCAGCTTTAGAAGTTAATATATAAAAATCACCCCATAAATGTTCTACATCAGTATAATTCGGAATTAGTATATTATTTATACGAGCATCTCCGCAAAATAGTCCTTTATTTTCATTTTTGTCTATGTAGAAAACTTCCATATAATCTTTTATCTTATAATCAAAACTTATTTCATCATAGCCGCTTATTAAAGTTTTTACATTTATTTCTTTTGATTTTATATTAACTACTGAACTAAGTATTTCTTTTTCATAATTTTCTTTGGCAATAAAAAGATATTCTTTACTATTATCATTATAATAAATTTTTTTTACATGTTCTACTTCTTTGGCTGTTTTTAACACTAAAAGTCTATTCTCTAAATCATAAACATATGTATTTGTATCACTATAGCAATATAAAATGTTCTTATCATTTTTATCCACTTCTATTCTATTAAACTCCGGACTGATAAAAGAAAACTCATCATTATATCTAAACCGATATTTATTATCTTTTCTAAAAAATGTTACATATCTATATACTTCAATATCATCAAATTCAAATGCTGTAATTAAACCACTACCAGTCTTGTAAATGGCTTGCTTCCCATTTAAGGATAGTTTCAAATATTCCTTGCTATAATACCAAGTATTATATAATAAATAATTAGCATCTTCTACTTCTATATTAAATACACTTGTACTATCTTTATATGTTTCTTCATCAAACAAATAGGTTTTATTATTAACTTTTGATTTAAGCAAAAATACTTTATCTAAAGTCTTCACTAATTCAAAATCATAAAAAGTATATTCATGTTTTGTAACATCATAATAGTTTATTGTATTATGTCGAGCCTTAGTTTGTATAAACTTTTTAAATAAAGGTTCAACCTCAGTAGAATAATAATCTAAGTTGCCAATAAGTTCATTAGTTTCAATATTTAATAGACCTGATCTACCACTTATAGAAGAGTGTATAAGGGCAACATCGTCAATAATTTTAGTAATACGAAAAGTATCTTTTTGTTCTTTTGTAATAGTTGTTTTCTTCATACCTAAACCTCCCAACAACATAATGTTATGTTTATAATAACACCAGAAATTAGTAAAAATCAATTGTTTTATTATAAATATAACAAAAAAGACCTCTATTATTTAGAAGTCTTCTTAAATATAACAAAGGATACACCTTTTTTTTCGTTCTTAACTTTAATATCATAGTTCATTAGTAATAAGGTTTTCTTGACTATTGAAAGTCCTAATCCAAATTCACCCTTAATACCTTTCCGGAACGGAGTAAAGATTCCTTCAAGGAGAGTATCATCGATATTAGGACCATCATTATATAAGGTTAAACGGTTATTTTTGGCAGTAATTTTAATTGTAGACTCTGCATATCTCATAAAGTTAGCAAGTAAATTATCTATTACAGTCTCAAAGTAATCATGAGTACCATAGAAGTTACTATTCTTATCAAAAGAAACTTCAAATTTAACATCTTTTCTTCTAAACTTAAATTCTTTTATCGCCGTATTTACTATTTCTTTGATATCTACTAACTTATAATCTACTTTTTTATTATCTTTCAAGTAATCTAATTTATTCAAATAAAGAAGTGAATGAACTTTTAATTCAAGCTTATCAGTCTGTTCACTAATAACATCAATTACAGTATTAGCATCTTCTATTTTATCATTATAAGCTTCTATATATGATTTTATTACGGTGAGAGGTGTTTTAAAATCATGTGAAATATTTTGATACATTTGATTGCGATACTCTTCTTGGTTCTTTAAAGAGACTCGCATATCTTCAATAGCCAATTCTAATGAACGCATTTCATCGTCAATTTGAAATGATATACTATGATCATATTGATCATTATCAATGTTGTCTATTTTTTCTTTTAACTTTTCTATTTTTCTAACTATAAAGCTTCCCCAAAGTATAAGGATGAAAGCTATTACTAGAAAAGCCACTATTACTACAGGGAAGACAGCGTCTAATATATCTTGTTTAGTCTTTTCAATATAAGTATCATTGGTAAGAGCTATTTTAGTAACATCATCATTATGGAGTGTATAATAATAATAAATTTGATTTTTATAAATAAATTTTCCGTAATTATCGGTAAAGGCATCCATGATATCATTAACATCTTTAAAATCTATAATATCATGAATATTATCTGAATAGGCAACTGTATTTCCTATTTCATATAGGTAAGCAATCTCAGTTGTAACTAAATCTTCATTAATATCTGATTGAACAAATTCAAGAGGTTCTCTTAAGTAACTATAGATATTACTTTCAGCTGAAGGGACAATAACTTGTGGTAAGATAATTCCTAAGGTTAGAAAGAAAGCTAGAAATACTACTATTATTAATATCAATAACTGATGAGATAGTTTATTAAAGTATTTCATGCACTTAATCTATATCCATATCCATAAATAGTATTAACGTTTAATAAAGGCATTTTCTTTCTTAATCTTCTAACTAAATCATCGACAGCTCTATCGCTTCCAAAGTAATCATTTCCCCATACAGCATCAAGTATATCTTCTCTTGAAAAACTCTTATTTAGGTTTTCTACTAATAATACAAGTAAATCAAACTCTAGTGTTGTAAGTTTAATTGGTTTATCTTTAATACTTACAATACGTTTATCTAAATCTATAGTATAATCTAAGTAATTAATTATTTTAGATTCAGTAGATTGATATACCCTTTTTATAATATTATTAACTCTTAAAACAAGTTCTTTACTAGAATACGGTTTAGTAATGTAATCATCGCTACCTAACTCAAGGCCTAAAATTCGATCCAAATCCTGATCTCTTGCCGATGTAAATATTACAGGTACAAGGGGATATTTTTCACGAATTGCTTTGATTACATCATAGCCATTAACATCATCTCCTAACATAATATCTAGAATCCAGACATCGACAGGATTTCCAATATAGTTAATTGCATCAGCACCTTTAGTAAAGGTAACAACGTCATAACCTGCTTTTTCTAGATACATTTTAACTACAGTTGCTAAATCAGTTTCATCTTCAACTAAACATATTTTATACATAAACACCACCTACCCCTAGTATAACATTAATTCAAGTTTTTGCCTACAAGTAAGTAGGCTTACCACTCTCCTTTCTTTAACTAAGATTTATGTAAAAAAACTATAGTTGTAAACGTAACTTAAACTTCTCTACTACATTTACCACTTCCTTTCTTTTACAAA